>CAJJXN010000001.1 GCA_905197115.1 uncultured Bacillota bacterium
TTTTTAATTAGTTATCTTGATTAAATGTTTTTTTATAAAATTCTTCTTGAAGTTGTAAAGCTAAATCATCTTCTTTAACAACTTTAATTGCTTTTGCAATATTATTCACATACATTTCTTCTAAAACTTTACCTTTTTCAGCCGTAGCATTGTAAGGATTTCCAGCCACATGATGTGGATACTTACCATACCACCAAATAGCAGAATAAAGACCATTTTCTTCTAAATGATTTAAGCGAACATTTTCTCTTGTTTGTTCTTCTACTAATTGATTTAAATGAACAGTGTGAGGATGTGTATACATAATTTCACTTGTTTCCATCATATCTGCATGACCGCCACCTTCCATTGGACCATGAGCCTTTAAAAAGTCTTGATCTTGTTGGTAAGTGCGATAATGAGCATTAATAACATACACAATGTATGGATGTGGCTTTTCTAAACGAGATTGTGCAAAATATTTCATAAAATTAGTTGAACCACCATGTCCATTAATAATGATAATTTTTTTGTAACCATTACGCGCTAATTCATCACATAATTCTTCTAAAATTTGAAATTGTAATTGGCTAGAAATAGATAAACAACCAGCTGTATGTTGTGCTTCACTAATGATACCATAAGGAGCAATTGGCACAACTAAAGCAGGTTCTTTTTCTGCTGCTTTTTTAGCTAAATCTCTTGCAATGAACATATCTGTTCCAAGAGGTAAATGATAACCATGTTTTTCTAAACAACCAACTGGAATAATAGCTACTCCTTTTGTAAGTTTAATAGAATCTTGAAATTCTACGGATGTAAGTTCTTCCCAAAGCATTTTTTGTTTCTCCTTTATTTTCCTGATACAACTAAATTCTTAACATATACACTAGGACATTCAACGCCACTATAAGTGACTTTTGAATCATTCGCAACATCAACAATCGATTCAAATAATGTAAATAAATTTCCAGCAATAGTAATTAAATTAACGGGTTTACTGATTTCACCATTTTCAATTACATACCCATTCGCTTGCAAAGAAAAGTTTCCACTTAAACCATCCATTCCAGCGTGAATTCCTTGAATACCGGTGATATATAAACCATTTTTGATTTGTTGCATTAAATCTTCTTTTGATTTCTTTCCAGCTTTTAAAACAAGTAAAGAGGTATTCGTACCGACAATACCTAAAGCACTTCCTTTAAAGCCATTTCCGGTGGTTTCAACATTTGCTTCTTTAGCAGATTCAATGTTATAAAAATAAGTCTTTAAAATTCCTTTATCAATGACTTTTTTAGTTGAAGTTGCAACTCCTTCATCATCAAAACCTCTAAAGTAAAAAGGATATTTTTTACTATGTGGCTCTTCAGTTAACGTTACTTTGTTACTAGCGACTCTTTCATTTAATTTGTTTACGAGTTTTGATTTATTTTTATTAATATTTTCTCCATATAAAGAACGTTTTAAAGATGAAATCATACTAGCAGTGACATTTGAGTCTAATAAAATTTTATATTTTTTAGATTTTACTGGTTCTGCTCCTAATTGACTTAATGCTTCTTTAATCGCTTCAAGTGCGACTGCTTGAGGATTAAATTCATCAAAAGAAGAGATAATTTGATATTTAAAACCGGTTTTTGCATCTTCATTTTCCTTGACAAAAGCTTCACAATAACACATTGCATCAACTGTCTTATGTGAAAGATTCACATTTTTGGAGTTGATAATGGAAATTTTATTTTCTTCTTCCTCATAAGACATCGTTACTTCTGCTACTTTTGGATCATAAGATAAACCGACTTCTTCGGCTTTTAATAAAGCAGCAATTTTATCTTTAACAGGTGCATTTTCAAAAGAATCATTATACGTTTTCATCTTTTTATATTTTTGACTTCCTTCAAAAATAGCAACATCTTTATTTTCTTCAATAATTTGAGCATTATTAATAATTGAGTTTAAAATGAAATCAATGGAATCAGAAGTTAAGTTTTCGGTATAAACACAACCCATTTTTCCGTTATAAATTCCACGAGCAGAAATTACTTCATTTTCAGCTACATTATAACTTTCAACTTTTTTATGAAAAATGGTTATGGAAAGTTTTTTGCTTTGTGAGATATAAAATTCTAAATCTTCAATGCCTTTTTCTTTCGCTAAAGCAAATATTTTTTTATAATTCATCTTAGTTCCCTCCTCTTCCACCAACAGTCATGCTAGAAACACGAATAGTTGGTTGACCGACATCAGCAGGAATGCTACCACTAGAAGCACCACACATACCTTGTGCACGTTTTAAATTGTTAGCAACCATATCAATTTTAAGTAATACATTTGCCCCATTTCCAATTAAAGTAGCTCCTTTTACTGGAGTGGTAATTTTACCATTATTTACAATATAACCTTCGCTTACTGAAAAGTTAAAGTCACCTGTTGCCGGATTAACACTGCCACCACCTAACGATTTTGCATATAAACCATATTTCGTGTTGGCGATAATTTCTTCAAATGTAGATTTGCCATTGTCAATAAAAGTATTTGACATTCTTGAAGTTGGCTCATATTTATAAGATTCACGACGGCAAGCACCATTTCCTTCTCGATTCATGGCTCTACCATTAAAGTTATCAATTAAATAATTTTGTAAAATACCATCTTTAATTAAAACGTTACGATAAGTTTTATTTCCTTCATCATCAAAGTTTGCTGATCCCCAACCACCTTCAATTGTTCCATCATCAATAGCAGTTACTACATCACTTGCAATTTTAGTGCCTAATTTATTGGTGAAAATAGATAAATTTCTTGAAACGGCTGATGCTTCAAGAGGATGACCACAAGCTTCATGGAAGATTACGCCACCAAATCCATTGTCAATAATAACAGGCATAACTTTGGCAGGACATTCTTCAGCTTCAAGCATTGTAATAGCACTTTTTGCTGTTTCTTTAGCTAATGCTTCAATATCAATTTCGTCTTTGAAAAATTCAAAGCCTTTTTGAGCGCCAGGACCTACTCCTTGTGCTTCCATTTGTTCATCATTTTTTGCAATTGCCGTTAAATAGAGGCGACCTCTACAACGTGTATCATTAACAATTTTCCCATCTGTATTAAAAATGGTAATGTATTGACAAGAATTTGAAAAACGAATATCTACTTTCGCAATTTTTTCATCATATTCTTTCGCTGCTTTATAACCTCTTTTTAATAATTCCAATTGTTCTTGTAAAGGAACTTGATCATAAGGAATTTTTGGCAAATGTTTTTTAGGATTACGAACAACCTTTAAAGGTTTTACTTCGTATTGTTTTTCTCCTTCAAAACTATCTTTTAATGTTGTTGCTAATTTAATTAAACTTTTAAAAGATAAATCATTGGTATAACCATATACACATTTATCTTTTTTCAAAATGCGAATACCGCATCCATATTCATTGCCACTATTTGCTTTTGAAACAATTCCATTTTCTAAGGCAAGACTGGATTCAAATGTATTTTCAAAAAAGAGTTCTCCAAAATCAGCACCAGTTTGTAAGGTGATATCAAGAATCTTTTTTGCTTTTTCTTTACTAATCATCATATCGGCTCCTTTCTTATTGATTTCATTATATCACTTTTTATATTTTTTTATAGAAAAATATAATAAAAGTTTATTGAAGAAAAAAGCAGAATAGGTTATTCTTTATTTGAGAAAGATAGGAGAAATTGAAATGGAAATAAAAAAAGAACTTGTTTATAAAGTTGATTATATAAATCCTACTGAAAAAACGAATCCAAGTTGTGCTTATGTTCCTGCTTTTAGAGGGCAAGATCAATTAATTATTTATACTTATGATTATTGTTATAAAACAAAAAATGGAATGAGTGGGACAAATCCGTGGGGACTTGAAATAGCAATTAATGAGGATGGAATTGCGACAGAAATCAGTGATCGTTTAGTAATTCCTCAAAAAGGATTTTTATTAAGTGGCAACTCAAAAGCACATACATTTTTATTAGAAAATGTAGAATTAGGAACAAAAGTTAGTTTTGATGAAAAAAGTATGTTATTAACAGTCCATGTAAATAAAATCAAATCGGCTTTATATACTTTAAATATAAAAATTCAAGAAATTCAAAATAGAGTTAAAGAAGCGTTTAAAGATGTTTTACTTTTTGATCGACACGTAGTGCAAGAAAATGTAAAATGGATTGAAACAAATTTTTTGAAATTAAACCAAATGCAAGCAAATGATTTAGATGAAAAAACAATAAATGAATTTTTTGAAATAAATGATAAAATTCAAAAAAAGATAACGGAAGTATATTGTGCAACAATGCCTAGTTATAGTGTCGAATCAAGAGGTGTTTGGTTCCGACCAGAAGAAAAGACTTTGCAAGAAATCATACATAATTTAGATATTATGCAAGAATGCAATTTAAATACGTTATATGTTGAATCATTTTATAACGGAAACATTCCAGGAATTTCAAAAATCACTGATACTTGTGAAGAAGTTAAAGAGGGAGATTATGGAATTTATAAAAAAGATTATTTAAAAGCTTTAATTGCCGAAGCACATAAAAGAAATATCGAAGTTCATGCTTGGGTTGAAAACTTTTTTGTGGGAGAACATATTCGTTTTGACAAGGATTATCCTGATGAGTTTAGAATGGTGAATTATGATGGTACGACGATGCAAGGACCTGGAGATGGAAATAGTGAAATTATGGAAAACGGTTTTATTTTCTTAGATCCAGCGAATCCTAAAGTTCATGAATATGTGCTATCTATTTATGAAGAAATGTTAACTAATTATGATTTTGATGGCTTCCATATTGATTATGTACGTTATCCAAATGGTAATTTAGATATTTTAACAAGTAATGGCTATAGTGAATATGCAATGGAAGAATTTAAAAAACGATATGGTTATGCTGAAACAGAAAATGTAAGAGAGTTGGTAAAAGATGACAAAGTGAATCAACAATGGATTCAATATCGATGCGATAAAATTACTTTAATGGTAAAAGAAGTTTACGAACTAGTTCATAAAATCAAGCCAAATTGTAAAATCTCAATGGCTGTTGTTCCAGAAACTGATTATGCAATCAAAAATAAAATGCAAGACTGGGTTAAATGGGTAAAAAATGGTTGGATTGATATTACATTGCCAATGGCTTATTATTTTGGAACGAGCGAAATTGAAAACGCAACGAGAAATTTAGTTACTTTTAATGAAAATAAAGCTTTTAGTTACACGGGAATTTCGCCAAACTATCCAGGGGCACCTAGTGTCGTAAATGCTTATCAAATCGAGGCTTGTATTAAAAATAAAGCTCAAGGATATGCGATCTTTGCTTTACACAATATTTTACCTTATCCTTCTATTCAACATGTTTTAAAAATTGGACCAAATCGGAATGCTGCCGTTTTACCTCATGGTGATTTTAATAAAATATTAAATGCTTATAAAAGTGATTTATTAGAAAAAATCATTTATTTTGAAGAAAATAACGAATTAGTTCATAAAAAAGAATTTCTTCATAAAATAAATGCTTTAAAAGCCGATAATTTAGAGGATTTAATTAATAAATTGAATTATTTTATAGAAGAAGTTAAAAAAGATCTTGTGGGAAATTCTTATCAAGCCTTCATAAAACAAACACAACATATTTTAACAATTTTAAAAATTCAAGAATATCAAGCGACAAAATGAAAAAAAAGGTTTATAATAAAAAAGGAAAGAGGGAATAATGATGGAAATTAAAATTATGAATTCTAAAAAAATAGATGAAGAAATTGCAAATTTATTTATTAAAACAGTAAATGACAACCCAAAATGTATTTTAGGATTAGCAACAGGGTCAAGTCCTTTAGGTGTCTACCAATTATTAGTGAAAGCATGTGAAGAAAAAAAAGTTTCTTTTAAAGATGTTACTACTTTTAATTTAGATGAATATGTGGGCTTAGATGGAGATCATGACCAATCATATCGTTATTTTATGAACCACAATTTATTTAATCACATTGATATCGATAAAGCGCATACACATGTACCTTCAGGATTAAATATTGAAGCTGCTAGTCAATATGATAAAGATATTGAAGCTGCTGGAGGAATTGATCTTCAAATCTTAGGTATCGGTTCAAATGGACATATTGCCTTTAATGAACCAGGAACACCATTAGATTCTTTAACTCATGTAGTTAAATTAGATGATTCTACACGTAAAGATAACGCTCGTTTCTTTACAAGCATTGATGAAGTTCCAACGCATGCAGTTAGCATGGGACTTGCTTCAATTATGAAAGCTAAAAAAATAGTATTAATTGCAACAGGTGCTAAAAAAGCACAAGCGATTAAAGCCTTAGTAGATGGTGAAGTTACTTCATCTTTACCTGTAAGTATTTTAAAAAATCATAAAGATGCAACAATTTATGTAGATGAAGAAGCAGCTTCATTATTAGGATAAAATATGTGTAAATGTTTAGTTTGCCACCAAGATGCACAAGTCATAACAAAAGATTTTTTAATTGAAGAAGTGACTTGTCCTCATTGTGGACATTATCATTATGAAAAACCATTCAAGACATCTTATGATTATTTTTTGTCTCAACAAAATCAAGAAGATGTGAATAAAATCATCAAGCAAATGAAAAAAATTATCAAAAAAGAAAATGTATGTTTTGTAGATGATTTCGAAAAATCATTAGCGGATGGTTGTGCTCTTTATGAACTATTGCAAATGTTTATTATGAAGCAGAAAATACGGAAGGAAAGACCGTTGCAGATCTTATGACTGAATTACAGAAAATGAAAGAAATAAAAAAATGATGATTTTCATCATTTTTTTCTTTATAATAAATTTAGATTGGATTGAGGTATGAAAATGAAATCAAAATATAAACGTTGGATAGATAAAAAAATTGATAATTTGTCGAATAAAACGATTATTATTACAGGTTGCAATTCAGGAATAGGATTTTATACGGCATTATTTTTATCTTATAAGAATGCAAAAATTATTATGGCTTGTAGAAATTTAAATAAAGCTCAAGAAGCAAAAGAAAAAATATTACTTGAAAATCCTTGTGCTCAATTAGAAATTTATAAATTAGATGTGTCTTCTTTAGAAAGTATTCAAGAATTTGTGAAAAATATAAAGAAAAACTATCATTCTATCGACATTTTAATTAATAATGCGGGTGTTTTTCATCTAAAACAAACTTGGACAGAAAATCATTTTGATATTATTATGGCAACGAATTATTTGGGACCTTACTTATTAAGTGAATTACTCATGCCGATTTTAAAAGAAAAGATAATATTTACAACGTCTATTGCCCATAAATGGGGTAAAATAAATTATGAAGATTTTTATAGTATCAAACATTATAAGCATATTCCAGTGTATGCAAATTCAAAATTAGCTATATCTAAATACTTTATGTACTTAGTTTCAAATGAAAAAAGAAAAATACAAGTTTTAGCAGCACATCCAGGCATTAGTTCAACTAATTTATTAGATCCAAGCAAGGGTGGTGTATCAAAGGCTTTTTCTAGATGTGGGAATGCTTTCTTACGATTATTTATGCATTCTGCGGTTAAAGCTTCTCTATCACTTGTTTATGCTGCAGGTTCAAATAAAACTTTAAATGGAGATGTTTATGGACCTCGTGGACTTTTTGAAATATCTGGTTACCCTAAAAAAAGAAAATTAAGCAAAAAAGTTTGTGTGAATGTGGAAGAATTTATCGAGTATACTCAAAAAATACTTCAATTAGATAAAAATTAATTGCATTTTAGATGCTTTCAGCATATGATAAAATGTATCTAATAGATAATAGCCTATATAGGAGGTTTAATATATGCTTACAAAAAAAGACTTACAAGAAATTTTTGAAAACTATAATTTAGATTTTTCAAAATATGTGAATAAAAAGCAAATTAAAATTGGACATATTAATAATACTTATAAACTTTACTTTGACTTGGGAAGTAAAATGAAACGTTATTTATTACAAGAAATTAATACCAATGTATTTCAAAACCCTGTGGAATTAATGGAAAATATTGAAAGAACAACTTCTTTTTTAAGCGAAAAAGTCAAAGACGAAAAAAACGCAGAAAATCGATGCTTGAGAGTTTTAAAAACAAAAAACAATCGCTCGTATATGATTTCAAGTAAAAATCGTTTTTATCGTATTTATTATTTTATTGAAAATGCGAAAACTTATCAAAAAACAAGTGATTTAAAATTATTTTATAATGCTGGAAGAGCAATCGGTGATTTCCAAAACTTATTATCTGATTTTGATGCTTCTTCTTTGCATGAAACGATTCCTAATTTTCACAATACTCCTTACCGATTTGAAACCTTTTTAAGAATTCTAAAAAAAGATCCATGTAATCGTGCGAAAACTTGTAACGAAGAAATCCAATTTGTATTAGGAATGAAAGATTTTAGCAATATTATTACATCTTTAATTGAAAAAAAGAAAATACCATTAAAAGTAACACACAATGATACAAAATTAAATAATATTATGTTTGATTGTGATACGAAAGAAGAACTATGCTTAGTTGATTTAGATACTGTTATGCCAGGATCTATTTTATATGATTTTGGGGACGCAATTCGCTCAGGTTGTAATAAAGCAGCAGAAGATGAAAAAGATTTAAGTAAAGTTATTTTTTCTACAGAATTATTTCAAGCATTTACCGAAGGATATTTATCAAGAGTAGTTCAATCAATCACAAAAATTGAATTAGAACATTTAGTAGATAGTGCTATTTTAATGACTTTTGAATGTGGCATGCGTTTTTTAACGGACCATATAGATGGTGACCATTATTTTAAAATTCATTATGAAGGACATAACTTAGTTCGTTGCCGTACACAATTCCATTTGGTAAAACAAATGTTAAAACAAAAAGAATTATTGGAAGATATGGTTCATACAGCTTATCAAAAAGCATTAAAAGAATCGAAAATCACTTTATAAAAGTGATTTTTTTGTTATAATAGGAAAGTAATAGTAAGAAGGTAGAGTTATGAATCAATTTAAAATTATAAAAATAAATGAAGAAATTACGTGCATTAATGATGATCAATTATGCAGTGTATATGTTGTGGTTGGAACAAAAAAGGCTTTAATAATAGATACGGGAATGAGTACTACACCATCTTTGTTAAACGAAATTAAAAAAATTACAAATAAAGAATTAATCGTTGTTTTAACGCATGGTCATTTTGATCATACGGGTCATATTTGTGAATTTGATGAAATTTATATGGATAAAGATGATTTTGAATGTTTAATCAAACAAGAAGAATTAAAAACTTGTTTATCAAAAATAAAGTTTGTTGAAAATGAACAAGAATTTGACTTAGGTAATTATACGATTAAAGTTTTAAAAACGCCAGGTCATACTCAAGGAAGTATCGTACTTATCGATGAATTTCATCATATTTTATTTACCGGTGATCAATTTGGCTCAGGCTGTGGTGTTTGGATGCAAGTAAATGAAGCATTACCTTTGTCTAAATATATTGAATCTATCGAAAATTTTAAAAACTATATTATTAATAATTATAATTATGATTATTATAAATGGAATTATTTAGGTGGTCATTTAGGACAAGAAACCACCGGTAGAATGGGATTTAATCCTTTAAATAGTGAAATGATTGAGAATTTAAAAACATTATCACAACTTACTTTAGAGCATAAAGTGATGTTACAATCGACAAGTGCAACTGAATTCAATAATGAAAAATCTTATTATGTATGCTATAAAAACGCCGAAATGGTTATAAGAAAATCTTTGATAAAATAAAAAAGTAGACAATGTTCTTTAAAAACATTGTCTATTTTATTCATTGAATTTAAGTAATTTTTTAGAACTGTTGAAGTAATTCTTCTACTGTAAAAACTTGAGCACCATATACATCTTTTAAATATTTTATACCATACGTATAATCTTCTAAAGTAAAGGAATCGGTTGCATCCCTAGCTACAACAACATTATATCCGAGACAATAAGCATCAGCAGCAGTGTGACGGACACACATATGAGTATGTAAACCAGTTAAGATAACCGTATCTATATTTAATTCCTTTAATAATAAATCTAAATCTGTATGAAAAAAGCCACTATAGCGACGTTTAGGAACAATATAATCTTTTTCATTTACTTCAAGTTCAGGAATTACTTCTGCTCCTTTTGTTCCTGCGATTGCGTGTTCACCCCAAAGTTGTAATTCATGGTCAATTCCTTTTACATGGGCATCGTTACAAAAAATAATTGGTATATTTTTTTCTCTAGCACCTTTTAATAATTTTGCATTTGTTGCTACAATAGCTAACCCACGATCGCATTTTAAAGCACCTGTAACAAAATCGTTTAACATATCTACAACTAAAATAGCTGTTTTATTTTTATCTATCATTTTAAAATCCTCCCTTTTTAAAAATTTTATCATATTCAAAAAAAAGTTAATACTAAAAGTATTAATAAAAAAAAAGTCGAATGTGTATTGCAATACTATGTAATGCATAATATAATATAATGCGTAAGGAGGAGATAAAATGGATTCGCAATTAAAAAAAGGGTTAATTGAAGTGTGCGTATTAGCCTCTTTATTACGTAAAGAATCTTATGGGTATAAAATTATTGATGATTTAAAAGATTACATTGAGATTTCTGAATCCACTTTATATCCAATTTTAAAAAGGTTAGAAGCAAGAGGGGCCTTAAGAACACGTTCTGTTGCGATTAATGGAAGACTTCGAAAATATTATATGATTAGTGAAAAGGGAAAAAAAGAAATTGATGATTTTTTAGAAGAAATAAAAGAATTTAATAGAGTCGCTGATTATATTCAAAAAGCTTCAGGGGGTTATATACATGACTAAGAAAGAATGGTTTGAAGATTTTAAAGGTAGATTAGATCGCTTACCAAATAAGGATTGCCAAGAAGCAATCAATTTTTATGAAGAACTTTATCAAGATAAATTAGATCAAGGATTAGATCCAAAAAGTATTATTGAAGGGTTTCCTCTTCCAGAAGATGCAGCTAAAAAAATTCTTGATGAAGTTAAAGAAGAAAATTTAGAAAACACGCCAGAAATTAAAACATATAAAGAAAAAAAAGTAAAAGAAAAGAAAGAAAAACCTGAAAAAGTCAAAAAAGAAAAAAGAGGAAAACCTATGTGGTTAAAAATTGTTTCAATTCTTATTGCATTTCCTATTTTTATCGTTTTGTTTTCTTTAAGTATTGCTTTTATTTGTGTGTTTTTGTCGGGATTTGCTGTTGTAGTTTATGGTTTTGTTTCTTTAATTTATTATATTATTATTTATTTTAAATCCATGGGAGATTTAATATTAAATAGTGGTTTTGCACTCATCGTTATTGCTAGTGGCTTTTTACTTATTACTTTATTTGGAAATTTGACTCGATTATGCTTTAAAGGTGTCGGTCAATTATGCAAAAGATAGGAGGGGTATAAAATGAAATTCAAAAAATCTTTATTCTTTTTTATCTTATTTTTAATTTTAGGATCGGTATGTTTATTAGTAGCGCATGAAAAATATAATATGAGTATAAAAAATAGTTTTAAAAATTATGAATTAAAAACAATAACATATACCGAAAATGAATCAATACTGAATTTAAAAATTGATACACGTACACAAGGAATTCAATTTTTAAAAAGTGAGAATAATGAGTTAAAAATAGATTATTATCAACATAATCGTGCAAAATGGACATTTGAATTAAATGAAAATACGCTAACCATTCAAGAAAAATTTCAAATGATCGATATTTTTTTCTTTCGAGGCTATAATCAACAACCAATGAAAATATATTTACCTAATTTAGTATTGGATCAATGTGAAATAAAAGTATTGAATGGAGAAGTAAAATCATCCCTTGAATTACAAACAAAAAAATTTAGTTTAGATATTAAAAATGGAAGAATAGAACTTTCAAATTTAAAAGCAATGCAAATGAATATGAAAATGACTAATGGTCAAATCAAATTAAATCATATCACTTGCGAAGACTTATTAGAAATCAAGCAAACAAACGGACAATTGATTTTAAATTCCTCTATTGCTGATAAAGTTAAAATTAATCTTACAAATGGAGAAATTAATTTAAAACAAATAGAAGCAAATCACTTTGATTTAGACTTAGTAAATGGAGATATTTTAGGTACAATAAAAGGAAATCAAAATGATTACGTAATAGAATGTAATGTAACAAATGGAAAAATTGTTTCACCTAAAAATCAAAGCAATGAATCATTAAAAACTTTTTATGCCAATGTTACCAACGGAAAGATCAAAGTTTATTTTGAAAATAACTAAAAAAACAATCGAAAGATTGTTTTTTTAATCAAATTTATCTCCTTGAAAGATATCAAGCTCTTCCATTTTTTTATCAATTTTATTTACAACATTCATTTTCTTTAAAATCCATTGAGGAGCGACTAAAAGCATTGGATCACTATCACCGCCAATGCGGTGAATAATAACATTACCTTTTAAATATTGAAGCTGTTCAATGACAATGTCAATAAATTCTTCTTCTGTTAATAAATGAAATTTATTTTGCTGATATAATTGTTCCATGCGAGTATCTTTTATAATATTTAACATGTGAATTTTTAAACCAAATATCGGCAATTTATTCAATTTTTTTATCGTTTGAATCATCATTTTAGGAGTTTCTTTTGGTAGACCGTTGATGATATGAACAACAACATCAATACCTGCTGTATGTAACATTTTTACGGCTGTTTCAAATGTTTCGTAAGGATAGCATCGATTAAAAGCTTCAGCTGTTTTGTCATGAGCAGTTTGAAGACCTAATTCAACCCAAAATTCTTTAAAATGCGTTTTTAATTCTTTTAAGTAAAATACAATTTCTTCGTTAATACAATCAGGACGTGTCGCAATTGACATTCCAATTACATTTTCTTTATCAATAAAAGGAGTAAATACTCTTTGTAAATTATCAATCGTGCTATATGTATTTGTATAAGCTTGAAAATAAACAATATAATATGCGTCGTGCCATTTTCTTCTCATAATTGACATGACTTCGCTAAATTGTGTTTCTAAACCATGAGCAGGATTTCCAGCAAAATCTCCAGAACCTTTAGCAGAGCAAAAACTACAACCACCTAATCCTTTAGTGCCATCGCGATTAGGACAAGTAAAAGAAGCGTTTAAAGGAATTTTAAACACTTTTTTACCATATTTTGTTTTTAAATAATAATCTAATGTGTGATATCTTTTATTTGTTACATAATATTCAAATGCCATCTTAATTTAAATCATAGATAAAATAAAATTCTTCATTTTATCGTGCCTTTCTGTTGCTTCTTTTAAAGTATGTCCGCAGAATGCGAAATAAAATTTACATTTTGGTTCCGTTCCTGATGGTCGAATTGCAATAAAAGAGCCATCTTTAAATAAATAACGAAGAACGTTTGACTTTTCGAAGTCTAAATCTTTTTTTTCTTTTTCAGATACACTTGTAAGAGTCAAATAATCTTCTTTGATTTCAACCTTTTCTCCTCCAATAAAGTGTAGTGGAGTATGACGTAATTTTTCCATTAATTCATTGATTTTAGCAAGACCTTCACTGCCTTCAACTTTATAAGAATACTGAGATTCAATATGATATTGTAATTTTTGTTGCAATTCTTCAAATACATCTAATAACGTTTTTTGTTGATGTTTATAATAACTTGCCATTTCGCAAATTAATAAAACAGATTGAACGCCATCTTTATCTCTTACATTTGGATTAAATAAATAACCATAAGATTCCTCATAACCCATTTGAAAAATAGGACCTTTATTTTGTAAAGATTGGGCAATTTTATCGCCAATATATTTAAAACCAGTTAATGTTTGTTCGCAAGCCACATGATACATATGAGCTACTTTCGCACCTAAAGGTGAGGTAACAATGGTATTATATATAATGCTATTTTCATCAAGAGTGCCTTGTTCTTTTTTAGAACTTAGCACATAATCCATTAAAATAGATCCCGTTTGATTACCCGTTAAATAAATTGGATTTTGCTCTTTATCAAATACGACAACACCAACTCGATCACAATCAGGGTCTGTAGTTACAACAATATCTGCATTTACTTTTTTAGCTAAAGAAATGGCAGCAATGTAAGCTTCTTTTTCTTCTGGATTAGGGGTAATTGTGTTTTTAAATTCTGGGCTTGGAAAAGATTGTTCTTCAACTTCTATAATATCAAATCCAGCTTTTTTTAAAACAGTCATTACAGGAACATAGCCTGTTCCATGTTGTGGAGAATAAACAATTTTAAGGTTTGAAACATCCAAATTTTTACGAATACGAGTGTCTAAAACCATTTGGTAATAGGCTTCATCGATTTCTTTGGTTAAAGTTTGGATGAAAGAAGATGATTCTACAAAAGGAATAGCTAGGTCATCTTCAATTTGATTAATCTTTTCTAAAACTTTATTTGATTGTTCTAAAATTAATTGGCATCCATCGCTATTATAAATTTTATAGCCATTATATTCTTTTGGATTATGGCTTGCTGTGATGACAATCCCACCTGCTGCATGTAAATATCGGACAGCAAAAGATAATTCTGGTGTAGGACGAAGACTATCAAAAATATAAGTTTTAATACCTAAAGCAGCTAAAACTTTTGCGGCATCTAAAGTAAAGACATCACTATTTTTTCGATTGTCATGTGCAATTACAACACCTTTAGTGGAAGCCTCTTTGTCATTTTCAAGTAAATATAAACCAAAACCATAAGTTGCCTTTTTAACAACAATAGAATTCATGTTATTTGTACCAGCTCCCATAATGCCACGTAACCCACCTGTACCAAATTCAAGATCTTTATAAAATGCTTCTTGAATTTGCTTTTCATTCATGTTTTTTAATTCTTCTTTTAAAACTTCATCTACAGCATTACTTCTTAACCATTTTTGATATTTTTTGCTTGCATTCATTTTGTGTTCTCCTTTGTTAATTTTTTTATTAAATCTTTTTGCCATTGATAAAGTGGAGCGACAAAACTTTGATTGTTTAAATATTGAAGTTCCCCTTTTAATGACTTAAAAGTAATTTCTTTCGCATGTAAGAAATAGTTTTTCATTTGATAAAGTTTAGCTAAATCATCGGTTTCTTTATTACCATACTTTTTGTCCCCAATTAACGGATGTTTAATGGATTGCATATGCACACGAATTTGATGCGTTCGCCCAGTCAAAATGGTCAGTTCAATTAAAGAGCAATGATTGAATTTTTGAATAGGTTGATATAAAGTTTTAGCAAAAAGACCTTGTGGGTGCACATATACTTTTTTTAGTTTTTCATCTTTAAGTAAAGGTGCATTGATTTCTCCTGCTTGATTTATTTGCCCAGCTACTAAGGCAATATATTTTTTAGAAAGAGAATCATGATTTTTAAAAGCTTCAAATAATAATTGTAATGCTATATTTGTTTTGCCAAAAATTACGATACCACTTGTGTTTCGATCAATTCGATGAGCTAAAGAAGGCACGAAAGTGTTTTCTT
Organism: uncultured Bacillota bacterium; assembly: GCA_905197115.1. Taxonomy (GTDB): domain Bacteria; phylum Bacillota_I; class Bacilli_A; order RFN20; family CAG-631; genus Caccosoma. The sequence goes on from CAJJXN010000001.1 coordinate 15,562, forward strand.
TGTTGGGATCATATTCTTTTTTTTCGATCAAATAATTTAGCACTTGACGAGAAAGTGTATCTTCTGAAATGTTTTCTCCATCATGCACAAGTAAATGAATAGGCTTATTAACGATTAAAATATTAGCATCTTCATAAAGAATATCAAATTCTTTTTTATGAGAAATTTTGATGTTTTTTTGTACATGCAAATCTTCTTCATTTACATAAATGGTGATTATATCATTTAATTGTGTGATATATTCTGGTTTGGCTGGCTTTTTATTTACTTTTATATCTTTTTTTCGAAAAAGTTTATAGATATAAGATAAAGGTGCATTGTTCAAATATTTTTTGATAAAATTGTCTAAACGTTTATTTTGATCATTTGTTTGTATGGTTATTTGAATCATCTTATCACCTTCTTTTTTATTGTATCAAATTTTTAAAAAAATACAAAGAAAGTCATTCGACAAAACAAAAACTGTTAAACATTTTGTCTAACAGTTTTAAATATAATTATATTGTAAAAATGACGTGTTGTTCTTGTTTTTGATAATGAATTGTAAATGAAGACATTTTTTGTTCACTTTCATCTATATGATTGAGGGAATAAAAACTTAAATCTAAATCTCCATTTAAAGTCATATCTAAATCTAAAAAAAGTAAAAAAGATATCTCTAGTTTATTAATGTTTTGAATAGAATCTTCTTTTAAAAATTTTTTTTGAATAAAATAACTTGTTTGATTATTATAAGTTAATGAAAATTTAACTCCATCATTGATATTTAAAAAAGTTTGTGTATAAAAAATTTCAATTGAAGCATGAATGATAGAAGAAGAACCATTAGGAATTTCTAAATGCTCATTTTCTATATAAATAATGGGTGAAGTTTCTAACAGAGAACATTCAAAAAGATATTCATTTTCAACTAAATGTGAAGATGTAATCAAAGATTCATTTGTGGGAGTAGATGTACTGGTTGAAATAGAAGGAAAAGAAGAAATAGAAGTTGAATTACAACCTGTTAAAAAAACAATAACAATAATAAATAAAGTATAAAATTTTTTAATCATAATGTTACTCCTTTTCATAAAAAGTTAGAATCTGATTTTCAATCGAATAGAAAATACGCATGGAACAAATTTCGTTTTCATTTAAATTCGTATCTATTTGTGTCGCATTTATTATCAAAACTTGAGTATTGTTTTGTGTTAAATCTAAAGAAAGATGAACAGGAATATTAAAGACTGCATCTAAAACAAATAAATTATTTGTAGATTCAATTTGCGTGTCAAAAAGATGATTTTGCATAAAGTTAAAGTGTTGGCTTCCATGTGTAATGTCTATTTTTATTGAATGATTCTTATCAAAATTAATAATTGGGTATAATGGATTATTAAAATAATAGTGAAAAGATAATTCAAAAGAAAAATTGAAACTAGTTTCATCAATTATAGAATGTTGTTTTTGGATTAAATAAGACATAATTAGATTTGGAATTAAAGAAGGTTCTTCTTTTTCTAAATACATTTCATTTTGAGTAGAAATAGTGGATGAAGAAGATGAAGTTTTTACTTGCTTAGTTTGACAACTTGTAAGACAAAGAATGGAAATAACTAAAAATAATAATTTTTTAAATAATTTCATTTATAATCCTCCTTGAAAAATAAAACTCTAAAAATAAGCAAATTAAATTACCATTTTATCTTCATTCCCTTCAAAAACGCACTTTCTATCTTTATAATATAATAAATTTAAAAAATAATAAAGAAAATAAATTATACATTCCTAATAAAAAAGCCTTGTTTTTTTAAACAAGGCTATATATTTATTGAATAAGTTGCTTAATCCAAGCTTTTTCTTTTAAAGATACTTTTCCATCAATGGCACAAATCATTAAACAAACCAAAATAAGATCATTTTTTAAATCATCTGATAGTTTGCCTAAAATGTCTATCATTTCATTGACTAATTTTTTTAGTTCTTTATTTTCAGCCTTCATTTTTTTAAGAAGGAGTTGACAATCTTTATAATTTACTTCTTCTTTAAAGAAAACTTTTAGTAATGGATAGCATAATAAATATTCTTCTTCAGACAATTTTCCATCACAAGTAATTGCACTTAAAATAAAAGTGGCAAAAATGGCTGTTCCCGCAAGACCATCTTCCGTAATTAAAGATAATGCAGGAATAATATCTAATGATTTTTTGGTTAAAATGGCACTATATTGAATGATATCTAAATTTTCAAATTCTTTGCATATTTGATTAAACTCTTTCATGTTTCTTTCTCCTTTATTTTTCTAAACTTTTTATTCCATACAAAACAAGTTCTCCTACTTCTTTTGAAAGTTCTTCAAGTGGTTGTAAACGATTGGAATTAAACCAATATTGGTAAGCTGCCACCATTCCCGAAGTAATAAATTGGGCGACTAAATCTAATTTTTTTTCGTCTAATTTTTCATAAGGAAGAGTTTGTAATTCTTGTTTTACACGGATGATTAAAGATTTCATAATTTTTCTGACAATGTAAGATTTAGCTTCTAATTTAAAAAGATTACTGTATAATTCAAGATTACTATTGATAATATCAGTTAGTATTTCAAAAATTTCTAAAGGATTACTAATGTGTTGTTTGAAATTAATTTTTTGAGTGGCCTCATCTAATAGTTTGATGAGATCATTTTCTAATTCTTCACGTATTTCATAGATACCACTATAATAATTATAAACTGTTTTGCGATCAACATCGGCTTCATCGGCAATATTTTTAATAGTAATTTCGTTGTAATCTTTTTGAGCTAATAATTTAATAAAAGCATTACGAATGGCTTTTTTGGTTTTAATGACTCTACGATCGTTTTTTTTGATTTCTTGCATAAGTACAACTCCTTATTATAATAATTATATCATTTTTTGATAAAAATCTATAAAGGTAAATCTTTTTTCTCGAATTTAGCACTTCCAAGAATAAAACAAATAACGCCAATAACAAGTAAAATAGCAAGTTTCCAAATAAATGTAGTAGTACCTTCTAAAATGGATACGACATCAAACAAAGAAATAATGGTTACATAGTTAAAAGCATTTAAAGCTTTCATGCGAATAATTGATGGTAAAACAGCAGATCCAAAAAGACCTAACATAGTAGCTACTAAAAAGAACATGTTTAAACCGCCACCAATACTCATTGAATATTTACTACGATTAAACCAACAAGAAGCTAAAAAGCATATGCCACTCATAGCAAACATAACAATAAAAGCGCCTAAATTAATTAATAAAAGTTTTCCTATATTTAATCCTGTGTCAACATCTACAATTGCATAACAAATTAAACTTGTAATGGTTGTACAAATAAACATTGCTAATAAAGATCCGACTAAATAAAAAGCTTGAGTAAAGGTTACTTCTTTTCTTTTTGTAGAAGAAGATAAAACATAAGCCATAGAGCCACTATCTACTTGACCAGCGATTAAAGCATTGGCTGTCATAATCATATAAATAATTGGAAGAAGAAGGCCAGCCATTTTAAAGAAAATAGAACCAACTAAAACACCATATAAGTCGCTACTTCCAATTTCTTGCAATGCATCAGAAACTTCTTTTGGAAGCGAAGAAAGCATACTTTTTGAAAATTTTGCGGATAATTCTTGTTTGATTCCTTCGACTGTTTCGTTTTCTTTCATGTTTTCTAAACGATAGTTTAAATTAACTTGATAATTGATAAGCGCACTAATTGCAATTTCTTTGACTTTTTGATAGTCAGTAAAGCCAAATTCTTCGTATTGCTCTTTGGTTACACCATAATCTTTTAAAGCATCTAAAACACGTTGTATGTTTTCATCTAAAACCATATTACTTGCTAAAAAAATCGGTACATTCGTTAATATGTATTGTTGCAAATAATTTTTTCTAGACCCTTGGCCAATGGTAGTTAAATCATAACGAGGTGCCTCTTCATTGACATTTTTATAAAATGAATCAAATAAGTAAGTGACTTTTCCTTCGTTGTTTACAGACATTAAATTGAAAGTATAAAATACAAGTCCTTTAATTTCTAGAGCTTCATTTGAATTTTGATGATATCCTTGTGAAGTAATGAATTGATCCACATATTGCTGTAAATTTAAAGCGGCTGTTTTATAAGCAAGAGTTGTTGCATATTGCATTGCTTTTTCTTGCCCTTGAGCTTGTAATATTTGTGAAAATTCTTCGGTTTGAGCGACTTTTTTCATCTCTTCTTCAAATATGGTATCAAAATGTGTGAATGCATCATAAGTGATTTCGTAATAATTAATTGCTCGTGCTTGAGTTTGTGCCTCTAATTCTCCTTGGATAATATTGTCTTGGATGGCTACTTTAGTTGCTCCTAAATTTCCATTGCCTGCAATTAACATTACACAGCACAACATAAAACAAACGGCGAAAGTAATAATTCCCCACATGGTTCCATTTGCTTTACATGACTGTTTAAAAAGTGATTTATTAAACATGTTTACTTTCCTCCTTTTTTAGATTACTTAAAACATTTTTGAAATGCTTTTCTAAATTAAATGTGTTTTCAGTGATAAATTTAACATCTAAATTTTTTAAAGATTTAAAAAGTTGATTTAATTCTTTATTTTTAATTTTAATTGTTACTTGATTAAATTGTGGTTGATCACGTGTGATTAAATAATTTAAACTTTTAAATTTTTGATAATCTAGATTGTTTTTAAATTCAATTTTATATTCTTTTTCTTGTGGATTTTTGATTTCGTGAATACTTGCTACATCAACGATGTGACCATTGCAAATTAATGCAACTTTATCACATGTGCTTTCTAATTCTTCAAACATATGACTGCTCATAAAAATTGTTTTCCCTTTTTTATGTTCTTCCTTGATGATATCTAAAAAAGCATCTCGCATTAAAGGATCAAGTCCAGTTGTTGGTTCATCTAAGATAATAATTTCGGGATTTGCCATTAATGCTGCTACAATAGCTGTTTTTTGCTTCATCCCTTTACTCATTCTTTTTAATGACGCTCTAGGATCTAATTGAAGCTTTTGGATTAAATAATTCGCATAAGTCATATCTTTTAAATGCATAAAGTTAGCTTGACTTTTTAAAAACTCTATTCCTGTTTTCAAATCCGGAAAAGCGATTTCTCCTGGAACATATCCGATATGTTTTGCGATTTCACTCGCATTTTGCCATGATTCAAGACCATTAACATAAGCATGTCCTTCACTTGGTTTTAAAAAGCCCATAATGTGTCGTATGGTGGTTGTTTTGCCACTTCCATTTGTTCCGGCAAATCCGATCATCTCTCCTTTTTGAATCGTTAGATTTAAATTAAATATGCCTTTGTTTTCACCATAATCTTTAGTTAAATTGGTTAATTCAATAATTGGACTCATTTTGCAAAAGCACCTCCGAAATCTTTTTCTTCTTTGTAATAGCTCATAAAATAATCTTCTAAGGTTTCTTTTAAATGGCTAAAACTTTTAATAGAATAGTTAGAGAACAACTGAATAACTTCATTGATATGTGTATCATGAGTAGAAATTATTACTTTATTGTGAGTTTCGTCTTGCTTTAATAATTCAAAGAAATTTGATTGACTTTGTTCTTTGATAAATTGGTGATATACATCAAAGGTTGAAAAAACAATTTCATAATTTTTGATAGCTGAATGCTTTAAATCGTTTGCAACGAAATCAGAAACGATTTTCCCATCTTTAATAATGGCGATTCGATCACAAGTAGCATCTACTTCTGAAAAAATATGACTAGATAATAAAATAGTTTTTCCTCTTTCTTTTTCTTTTTTGATAAATTCAATAAATTTTTCTTGCATTACTGGATCTAACCCACTAGTAGGTTCGTCTAAAATTAAAACATCAGGATCACTCATAAAAGCCGTAACAATGGCGAGTTTTCTTTTGGAACCAAGACTCATTCGTTTCGTCTCCATGGAAGGATCTAGTTGGAATAATTCAAGTAAATATTTTAATTGTTCATCATTTTTACATTTTTGTAGATTTTGCATCATATGTATAAATTCCCATCCCGTTAGTCCAGCAGGTAATGCGATTTCACCGGGAATATAACCAACATGATTTAAAATTCGATAATATTGATCAAAAGTTTCCTCGTTGAAAATTTTGGTTTGTCCTGATTGTGGCTTAGAAAATCCCATTAAATGACGAATGGTAGTAGATTTTCCTGCCCCATTAGGTCCTAAAAATCCAAATACTTCTCCTTTGTTAACATGAAAAGAGATATCAAACACACCTCGTCCTGAACCATAATCTTTTGTTAAATGAGAGACTTCAATTACCTTCATGTAAATAACCCCCTTTTTTATAAATAATCTACATTTGAGAATTATATCCTTATAAAGAAATAAAAAAACAACAAAAAAAGAACTATTTGAGAATTTGTTCGCATAATAGGTTCTCATAGTATAATTATTCTACAAATAAGACAAAAAGTGAGTATAAAAAAAGGCACTAAAAAGTGCCTAATATTTTATTCTTCGATTTCAATTACTCCATATCCACCATCGTGTCTTTTATAAACAACAGATACAGATTGATCTTCTTGATCCAAATAAATAAAGAAGTTATGACCTAATGCATCCATTGACATAATAGCATCATCTAAAGTCATTGGCGTTGGACGTAAAGTCTTTGTACGAACGAAGATATCTTCTTGTTTTTCATTTTCCGATAAAATTTCATTTAAAACAAAAGCTTTTCCTAGATTTGTTTTAGAATTGGTTCTATCTAATTTTGTTTTTACCTTACGAATTTGTGATTCTAATTTTTCTTTAGCAATGTCTATTGCCTCTAAAACATCTTCTGCTTCTACTTCACTACGTAGAACAAGAAATTTTGTTGGTATGGTAATTTCCACCTTTTCTTTCACACCATGGCTTTTGACAACTACTCTACATTCTAATTCTTCACTTTTATAAAGAATTTTTTCTAAACGCGAAAGTTTTGCAATTACACTTTCTTCAACTTGCTTTGATAAGCGCACACCATTTTTAACAACTGTATATTTCATAACAAAATCTCCCTTCTTTCTAATTTTATTATAACATGAAATTAAAAAGAATAGACAATTTATTTTTAATAGTGAATTTCTTCAATGTTTTTGATATCAATCGTTCTTGTTTTATTTTCTATTTCTTTAATCATTGAAACTAATGCTTTATTTAATGGAGTAGGAACCTTATATTCTGTTCCAAGCTTTGCAATATAGCCATTGAAAAAGTCAATTTCAGTTTTTTGACCTCTTTCTAAAGATTGTAAAGAAGAAGATTTTAAGTGACGATATTTTTTTCCAACGATCTTAATAATTAGATGGTTGATAAAGTTCCCTATTTTTGAATTGCGATGGTATAACTTATAATAATTTAATTTTCCTCCATATGGTGGTATTTGAATGCCTTTAGCGATGGCTACAGCGGTTGCTTCTTTAATAATATCTAAAAATAAATTACGAATGGATTTATGTTTCATCATTTCACCTAATGTAATGCCTGTAATCGCTCCTAAAGAGGTAATGCATGAATTAATAATTAATTTAGAATATAAAAATTCATAGATATTGTCGACAATTTCGGTTTCAAAAGTAGTAGATAAACATTGTTTTACAACATTTAAATCTCCCTTGAAAGTTTTTGAAATCGTACCGATTACAAAGTTGCCAGTACTTGTAATTTCGATATGTCCTCTTTGTGTCATTGTAGAACCATATCCAACTACACAACCTACGCTACGATCTTTTCCCACTATTTCTTCATAAATATCTGTGCAAATACCATTTTGTAAAGAGACAACACTACTATTATCTTTTAAAAATGGCAATAGTTTAATTAAACTTTCTTTGACATCATATGCTTTTGTTGCAATCAAAGCTATATCATAAAGCCCTTCTAATTCTTCAATCGTTGCTACAGCTTTCATGGTTTGGGTAAAACTTCCTTTTACCCCGGTTATGGATAATCCTTCATTTTGAATTAAATCAACATAATCTTGATGTTTTGCAACTACTGTAATATCATAATTTTCTTTTTTTAAACAAGCAGCGATGGAACCTCCAATAGCACCAACACCAATTAAAACAATTCTCATCTTAATTTCCCCCTATGAATGTAAATATTTTTTTAGTATTTCAACTTTGTCTAATTCTTCCCAACGAACAGAAATGTCATGACGTCCAATATGTCCATAACTTGCAAGTTGTCTAAATTGAGGCTTTCTTAGATCAAGTTCTTGAATAATTTCTTGTGGTTTAAGTGGAAAATTTTCAAATATAGCTTGTAATATTTTTTCTTCTGGAATCGCATTTGTGTGGAATGTATCAATCATAACGGAAGCAGGTTCAGCTTTACCAATAATATAAGCTAATTGAATTTCGCATTTTTTTGCTAATTTGGCGGCGACGATATTTTTAGCAATGTAGCGAGCCATATAAGCCGCGCTACGATCTACTTTAGTGCAATCTTTACCACTAAATGCACCACCACCATGGCGCGCACTGCCACCATAGGTGTCAACTATGATTTTTCTACCTGTTAATCCAACATCGCCTTTTGGTCCTCCAATGACAAATTTTCCTGTTGGATTGATTTCGACTTTGAAGTCTGTGTTCATATTAAAAGATTTTGCAACTTCTATCATTATTTTTTCTTTAATAAATTGTTTGAATTCTCTTTTTTTATAATCAGGGTCATGTTGAACAGACATTAAAACAGTGAGTAACTTAGGATGATTTGGGTCGGTATAGTCCACTGTCACTTGAGATTTCATATCAGGACGAGCCCATTTAAATTGACCATTTTTGCGTAAATTAGTAGCAACTCTAACCAATTTATGAGCCATAACAATTGGTAAAGGCATATATCCTTTTGTTTCATCTGTTGCATAGCCAAACATAATTCCTTGATCCCCAGCGCCTTGAGCATCCACCCCTCTTGCTATATCGGGAGATTGTTGTTTGACATAAACATCAATTTTACATGTTTTTGCATCTAAACCATACTTTTTATCGGTATAGCCTACATCTTCCATAACTTTTCGTGCGATTTGTTTATAGTCAATTTGTGCTTTTGTTGTGATTTCACCGCCAATAATTAAGTGATTTGTTGTAACATAGCATTCACAAGCAACACGACTATAAGGGTCTTGTTTTAAACATTCGTCTAAAATAGCATCAGAAATTTGATCACATAGTTTGTCTGGATGTCCTTCTGATACAGATTCAGACGTAAATACTTTTTTTAAATTCATGTTAATTCTCTCTCCTCATTCTAAATAAAAAAGCTCTCCTAAGAGGAAAGCTCAGTTTTAGAAATAAGCTTTCTCTTATCGTTCGAAGTTGCCTTCGCTGAGGATAAAGCACCTACTTTTTCAAGGGTTGCTACCACGTCATCGATTCCTTCAATCTAGTGGTTCTAAATAAGAGTCTTTTTTATTTTGCTTAGTTATTATATATCTTTTTTATTAGAAGAGTCAAGACTTGTATGTTTTGATGATTCTTTTTCATTGCGAAAACGCAAAACTTGATCCATTTCAATTTTTGTGATTGCGGTAATGACATCATCTTCAACGCCTAATTCATATAAAGTATTGGCGATTTGCATTTGTCTTTTTTGGTATAGTTCTTTTTCGTTAAGTTCTTTCATTTTTATCACCTAATTTTAGTGTCTCCTAAAACAAAGTGATTAAACAAGAAATTATAAATTTTTTAAAGCTTTACTTAATTGATCGGGGCAAGATGTTTGTTTAAAACCACATTTGATATCCTTTAATCGAGAGATTACTTCTTCAATTGGCATTCCTTCTACTAACTTTCCAATTCCTTGAAGATTACCATTGCATCCACCTAAAAATTGAACATTGTAAACTTTTCCGTCTTGTACATCAAAATCAATCATTTTTGAGCAAGTTCCATTTGTTTGATAGCGATAGTGTTTCATTTTCATCATCCTTTTTAAATATTATACTTTGTTTCTTTTTTTAAAAAAAGAGTTTTGTATGTTTTATTTGATTCATATGATGGTATTAGTAAAAGGGGATTATAATATGAAAAAATTTTTTTTATTTATTCTTTCGTTTTTTTTATTATGTAGTTGTCAAAAACAAGAGCAACCTGTAGATGGTGCTGTTTATGCAAAAGTATATAGTCATTATAAAACATTAGAACCTTATTTATGTTTGACATTTGATGATGGACCGGATAAAGTTCAAACACCAAAAGTCTTAGAATTATTAAAAAAATATAATGTAAAAGCTACTTTTTTTGTTTTAGGTGAAGAAGTAGAGTATCAAAAGAAAATGTTAAAAACAGTTTATGATGCGGGTCATGAAATTGGAAATCATTTCTTTACACATGTTAATATTCATAAATTAACACAAAAAGAAATCAAAGATGCTATTATAAAAAACAATGAATTAATTGAAGAAGTAATAGGTGTAAAACCGACATTAGTTCGTCCTCCATATGGTATTGTTACGGATAATTTAAAAAAAGTTTGTAAAGAATTAGATATGGACATTATATTATGGAATAAAGACTCAAAAGATTGGGATAAAACGCCAGATTCTACAATCATTAAACAAATGTTAAACAAACCATCTAATGGTGATATCATGTTGTTTCATGATGGAAGTAAAACATATACTAACACTTTGTCATCTTTAGATGTGATTATCCCGACTTTGCAAAAGAAAAACTTTGAATTTGTTAGTGTTTCAAAGCTTCTTTCTCATTAATATATTTTTGGTATTGTTCTTTTATTTTCAAAGAAATTGTATAATACAAGTCTTTTGTATTCTCGTAGTTATTTGTTTCGTTTGTTTGATAAGGGAAGGTCTCTTCATAAATTTTTCCTTCGTCAAATAAAATAAGGCATTCATTTTTAGAAAAATAAACGTCTAACAAGACGAGGTCTTTTTTAGAATTGCTCAACAAAGTATGATAATAAATGGCAACTTCTTTTTGATAATCAATAACAGGCTGAATGGTTACTTTTTCAATTAAATCTAATTCTAAACAAACGTTATGTTCTTTAAAGTCACAAAAGATATAGTCAATAAATAAAACGGGATTAATTATGGCTTGATTTATACGTGTGTCTATAATTTTTTTTCGAATGAAGTGTAATTGAATCAAAGGAGTGAAAGAAAAAATCACGGCTAGCATTAAAAAGATTAATGCTAGGATGTCTAAAATACCCCAGTATTTTTTAAAATGTGCAAAGATAGCTAAAGTAACACTTATAACCATAAAAAGAATTGCAAAACAATAAAAAATGTTTATTTTAATTTTTTTTTCATTTTTCATACTACCATCCCCTATATAACTAATAATTATAGCATATTTTAAAGGATTTTAATCGATTTTTATTTTCAATTAATTCTCTTTCTTCCTTTATTATACCATTAAAAATAAAAAAGCAAGTTTTTTCTTGCTTTTTTGTCAAATTAAATTATCAACTTTATATTTTTTAATACTAATTTTTGAATAAATTAGTATTTTTGTTTGATTTAAAAAATAAAAAAAGACTTTTTTTAAAATAAATATATTTTTTAAATAGAGAGGCTTTAAAGAAAGGATGAAAGTAATGGCATAAATTTAAAAAGTAAAAAAAACAAAAAAAGAGAGAAAGGAACTATAAATATGAAACAACGCTTTTTAATGAATGTATTATTTTTACTGAATGTAGTAGTTAATCAAAATATTGAATTTGGATTAAATAAAAATGAAGTTTGGCAGTTTAAAAGTAATTTAAGTTATCATGAAAAAAAGAGACAGACAAATAAATTAATTAAGGGAGAGAAGTTAAATTTAATCGATTTATCTGAAAATACAGGAGATTTTTTATATTCAGATGCAGTGTTATTAAAAGATAGAAGTTATGTTCTAGCGTTAGCTGTAGACAAAGGATTAGCAATTGAAAATATAGAACTTGAAATTGTCCAAAAGGATCAAACATCTATAACCATTAATGGTAAACCTTTAAAAGTCGATGTTGAAGAAGATATTGGTTATCCAACTGGCGGTGGTACTTATATTGGTACAGAATGTGAATGGCTTTGTGTTCCTTTTGAATCTTTAACTGAAACACTTTTTTTGTATAGTATTGAATTTATAAATCCAACCTTAGATGATATTCAAGCTTTAATGTTATATGAAGGAATTGAGTTAATGCAAGATAGTTTTTATTCAGACTATGAAAAAATATCAGGTCCTTTAATATCTGGAAGCGTAGGAACTTATTACGCCAACGTGGATAATCCTGTAACTGTCGAATATTTGCAATCTTTATTGACTGCCATAGATGAAACGGATGGAGATATAACAGATAAAATTATAATAGTAAAAGATACGTATTCAAGCAATAAGAATAAAATTGGCGAATATGAGATTGTGTTTAGTGTAAGTGATTCGGCCGGTAATACTTCCACTTTTACATTGATTGTTTATGTACAAGACAAGACAGCTCCCATTATTAATGGTCCTGATTATTTAAACTATAGTTATACAAATTTAGTGGATATAGAAGAAATCAAAAACAACTTTAGTGTAACAGATAACGTAGATGAAAATGTAGAATTATTAGTTGAAAGTGATCACTATACAGCGAATGCGAATGTACCAGGAACGTATGAAATTGTTTTTTCAGCGATAGATAGTTTGGGGAATAAGTCAGCAAAAAAAGTTGAGATAAGAGTAATAGATGATGTTGAACCTATAATTAATGGCCCAGACAAAATAGAAAAATCTTTGTCTAGTTATGTATCAATTCAAGAAATCTTAGCTAATTACACGGCTGAAGATGATATTGATGGAATATTAGAACTGAATATTATTAAAGATACTTATACAGATAACAATAAAAAAGTTGGAGTTTATTCAATTACCATTTCAGCAACTGATTATTCTAATAATGCAGCAACTAAAACTATCCAAGTAGAAGTGTTTGATGATATCAAACCGATTTGGTATATTCAAGGAGAAAGCAATTTACTTATTAATGTTGATTATTCTTTGAAACTGGATGAAATAGATATAAAAAGAGTTTTATCTCGTGAGAAAAAAATTAGATTAGAAGATTTTGAACTTATTTTAATAGAAGATAAAGATGATTATTTTGTGACTGAAGTTCCTGAAATAAGAAAATATAAATTGACGTTTTTAATTCAAACTCTAAAAATGAAAGAAGAACTAAATGTTATATTAAATGTTGTGGAAATGAAAAAAACAGACCAAGACTTACCTACCTCAAAAAGTGAACCATCATGGTTTATAAAAGTTTTCGATTTCAAACATCAGTCTTATGGAGCAATTGGAGTAGAATGTCTTGCTATTTTATTATTAGGATATTTAATTTATGTGTTGAATAAAAGGCATGAAAAACAATAATAAAGAGGATATTGACTTATCCTCTTTTTAATAGATATTTATAATAAATACTTATAACTATGAAAGATATGAAGTAGATGAATCGATTTCATTATGGTTGAAATATTTAAAAGAATATATAGATAAAGTTCTTCCAAGCCCAAAAACTTTATTAAAAGAAAAAAAGAAATCAAATAGCTAATTTAGGTTTAACTCATTCATCAAAGAGAGGTCATCATAGCAATATTAAATTAGATAAAAATCCGAATCCATTATCCCAAGAAAAGCATATTTAAGAGATGAATTTCCAGTTTGATGATGAAATTTACTTAAAACTAATGTATTGAAAAGGTATAAGATTGCAGATTCAGATATACCAAAAGTATTGAAAAATAAAAAAAAGATAAGCATTAGGTGGTAGTCATTAGCTACCACAGGCTATATCCAATAATATTTGAATTAATATTATGAAAAAAATCAAATAAAAAGATTTAATCAAGATGGTTTATGGAAAAAAGTAATAAAAAAGCAATAAGCGATGATAAAAAATCTTGTTTAAATACTGCCGTAAAGTAGTAATAAGGAAATGCCAAATAAAAGAAGGAAGAGATTCATTTTGTTGAATTATATTTTAACCAAATTTTAAATAAAACGATTATTTTAAATGATTTAGAAATTGAAATTCTAAAACAAATAGGTTTGTTTGAATAAATTGATTAGATGCTAAAGTAATAAAGGGGCGTTTATTTATGAAATGAATAGAATTTTATCTTTATGAAAAAAAAGAAATAGAAAAGACTTATCCAGATTCATTTACTAGTTTAATTGAGTATTTAAAGGATGTGGCTTAATGGGAAAGAAACGTTATCAAGAGGGAAAAATTTATATAACCAATGATAGTCTGTTTTCTCATGATGGTTATTCAAAGGCTAATAGAAGAGTGGTTGTTCTAAATAATGATAAAACGCAAGCTACAGTTTGTAGAATTAAGTCATTAAAGGATAAAGATGGTAAAGTTCGAGAAAAATTAATTCCCATAGAAAATTATCCATGTTTAACAAAACCTAGTGGAGTAGAACCATATCTCAAAAAACAAACGGTTAGAGGTAGTAAATTTAATGTTAATAAAATGAAGCCTACAACAAGTCGCTTGAATAAGTGGGATATGAAGAAAGTTAAAAATGGAATTAAAAAATAAAAAGTGCCCTATAACCATCTATAGGGCTCGGTAGATATAAATTAATATCTACTTAAAATCATTATTATTATATGCAAAAAATTAAAAAAAATCAAATAAAAAGCTTTAATCAAGATGTTTTATGAAAAAAGTAATAAAAAAGCAGTAAATAATGATAAAACATCTTGTTTAAATACAGATATAGTGAAGAGTCAATGACCATGCATTATATCCAATCACAAAGGGAAGATTAGTTAAAAATGATAAGAGAAATGGAAAATTCGATACAAAAAAAATAATAAAATTTACATTAATTTACATTCGAAAAAATGAAAAAGCCCTAAATTTAGGGCTTATTTTAAAAATGGTGCCACTACGGTGAATCGAACACCGAACTAATCCTTACCATGGATTTGTTATGCCATTTAACTATAGTGGCGCAAATACTATTTTATAGATATTTGCATCATTTGTCAAAACTATATGAAATTTTCTTTCATAAAATCACTAATTTTGGAAATAATTTCTGGTTCTAAAATAATTTTGCCATTTTCGTGTTTATTCATGCGATTAATTCTTCGCTTGCAAATAGATCGTATTGCATCTAATTTTAAATAAGAATGAGCATGGTTATGATTCTCAATATTTAATTCTTCAATAACGCCTAAATCAAGAGAAAGTTTTGAACCTTGTATAGGTTTACTTGATAAAGGTATTACAATTACATTTCCAAGATCAATAGCCCATACTACAGCATAATGTCCTTTTTTGTTTCTATCAGATAACTCCGTACCTACATTTATGCCAAACTCTACCCACACGACATCTCCTTTTTTTAAATCGTCGGGTTGAGGACAATAACTACTTTTTTGTGATGTTTGTTTTAAATAATTTGCTTTTTTCTCGAACCAGTCGACAAATTCTAAAGCAACTTCAGAATCAATGGAAGCTAATTTCTTTTCTATATTTTTTGTGATTTTTAAAAATTTCTGTTGCGCTTTAAAATCACTTTGAAATTTCAAACAAACATCACCTTCTTTGCATTAATTGAGAGCCTCTCCTTCTATATCATATGCATAAGCTTTAGTGATTTTAACTTTAACATAATCACCTATAAAAAGTTTCTTCTCACTTTTAACGATGACAAAACCATCTACATCATCTGGTGCATAGACATAACTGCGGCCATAATAATTATTGCCATCATAATCTTCAATTAAAACAAGTTGTGTTTGATTGATTCGATTTTTATTTTTTTGATAAGAAATTTGTTGTTGAATTTTCATGATTTCATTTTTTCTTTGAGTTGCTATTTTTTTACTTACTTTTGGCTTCATTGTAAATGCTTTTGTATCCTCTTCATTTGAAAAAACAAATGCACCCAAATGATCAAATTCAACTTCTTTTATAAATTGTTTAACATCTTCAAAATCTTCTTGTGTTTCGCCAGGAAAACCTAATATTAAGGTTGTACGGAAAACAGCATGTGGAATTTCTTTTTTTATTTTTTGAATAACTTCTAAATATAATTCTCTATTTCCTGTTCGATTCATTTGTTTTAATAAAGAATTCGAACTATGTTGAATAGGAATATCAAAATATGGGAAAATATTATCATTTTGTTTGAAAACTTGAATGAGTTCATCACTAATACGATCAGGATATAAATAAAGTAAGCGAATATAAACTTTTTTATCTAACGAAGCAATATCTTGTAATAAATGATGTAAATGATAGTTACAGTAAATATCTTTACCATATCGAGTCGTATCTTGGGCGATAATGACAAGTTCTTTGACACCAATTGAAATTAAATATTGAGCTTCATTTAAAATATCTTCTTTTTTATAACTATAATAAGGACCACGAATAAGAGGAATTGCACAATAAGCACAACAATTGGAACATCCTTCTCCAATTTTTAAGTAGGCAATAGGAAGGTAAGAAGATAAAACTCTATTCTGTGTATTAAAAGTAGAAGGCAAAGAAGTTTTTAAAACTGAGTTTAATAACGAACCTATGTGAGCATATTCATCTACACCAATAATTAAATCAATTTCGGGAATTTCTTTTAAAAGTTCTTCTTTATATCTTTTAGCTAAGCAACCAATTACAATTAAAAAAGCGTTATCTTGTTTTTTATCAATAACATCAAAAATTGTTTGGATAGACTCTTTTTTAGAATCAACGATAAATCCACACGTATTGATGATAATCGCATCTGCGACTTCAATTTCATCAATGATTTGATGTCCCTCTTTTTTTAATAAACCAAGAACCCATTCGCTATCTACTAAATTTTTTGCACATCCTAAAGAAATCATTCCTATCTTCATACTTCTCACCTTATTTTAATAATTCATCTAATTCTTTTACGATTTGTAAAGTTTCTTCAAAAGTTTGAGCTTTTGCACCAGAGGCATTTGCATGTCCTCCGCCATTGTGTTTTGAAGCCACTTCGTTAATTGCAATTTTTCGACTTCGTATACTTACTGTCCATAAATTTTTTTCGGCATCTTCTGTAAATGTTACCCAAATACGGGATTCTTTGTAACCAGAAAATAAATTGACGTAAGCTTTCATTCTTTCTTTTTCCACGCCTAATTCCGCTAATGCTTCTTTGCTTGTATGTGTATAAATAACGCCATTTTCCGAAATTTTAAAATTGTTATATAAATATTTTAAAATTTTAATGTCATCTAAACTTTTAGAATACATTTTTTCATAAATATCAGAAAAATCAATTCCTGTTTCAATTAATTTAGCCGCCACATCGAAAGAACGTTTAGAAGTAGAACTATATTGGAAACGGCCATTATCTCCTACTAAACCGCTATATAAATAATATGCTGTTTTTTGACTAATCACATATTTTTTAAATCCAATTAACATTTCACCAATGAGTTCACAAGCAGCACTATAATTACTTTTAACAATTTCAATATCTCCAAATGTTTCACAATGAATGTGATGATCTATTTTAATAGTATAACTTGCATTTTTAATAACCTCTTTGCAATCAATACGGTCAAAATTTGCTACGTCTAAAATAATAACTAAATAGTCAGTTAAAAATTCTTTAAGAATATCTGTCTTAGGATATAAAGTATCACTAAAAAATTTATGACTTTCACCGAGAGCATATACCTTTTTATTTTCAAAATTATCTAATATCCAACTTTTTAACCCAAATTGACTTCCTGAAGCATCAAAGTCAGGTATTTCATGTCGTAAAATAATAATATTGTCATATTTTTTGATTGCTTTTAAAACATTTTTGTATTGTTTATCCATTTTTAATCACCAAATCATATGTGTCTCTTGCAATCATTATTTCTTCGTTTGTAGGAATAATGTAAACTTTTACTTTTGAATTTGGAGTAGAAATTAATTTTCCTTTACCTAAATCAATGGCTTTGCTTTCATCCACTTCAATACCAAGTGCTTCAGCAATCATAGGCATTAATCTTGTACGTGTGCTAACTGAATTTTCTCCCACACCAGCGGTGAATACTAATACATCGCAACCGCCCAATTCAACAAAATAAGAACCAATATATTGAGCAACACGATGGCAATAAACTTTTTGTGCGAGTAAGCAACGATGATCATTTTTAGCAATTCCTTTATCAATGTCGCGCATATCACTTGATATTCCAGAAACACCAAGTAATCCTGATTTTTTATTCAAAACATCGTTTGCTTTCGTATAATCTAATTGGTCTTTTTCCATCATATATAAAACAGCTGATGGATCTGTATCGCCACAACGAGTCCCCATCATAATGCCTCCTAAAGGAGTGAAACCCATAGAAGTATCTACACATTTTCCATTTTTAATTGCACATAAAGATGCTCCTGAACCTAAATGGCATGAAATTAAACGATAATTCTTTGTTTTTTCAAATTCTTCTACGACAGAAGCGATATATTTATGAGATGTTCCGTGTGCTCCGTAGCGACGAATTGAATGTTTTTGATAATATTCATATGGAATCGGAAAAATAAATTTTTCTTCTTCAATGGTTTGATGAAAAGCAGTATCAAACACAAAAGTATGAACGACATTTGGTAATAATTCATGGAAAGCTTCATATCCTTGCAAATTCGCTTTATTATGCAAAGGAGCAAATTGAGCTAAATAAGCAACTTTATCAGCGGCTTCCTTTGTAACCACAACTGTACGGTCAAATAATTCTCCCCCTTGAACAACACGATGGCCGACACCTTTTATTTCATTTATGTCTTTTACAATACCCATTTCTAAAACAGTTTTTAACACTAAATTAACTGCATCTTTTTGTGTTTTAACAGGTAAAATTGTTTCATTTTTCTTTCCTTGATATTTAATTGTAAAAACAGAATCTTCAAATCCAATTCTTTCAACTTGGCCTACCGTAATAACTTCTTCTTCAGGCATTTCAATTAGTTGAAATTTTAATGATGAACTTCCAGCGTTGACAGCAAATATTTTTTTCATATTTTTAATCCTCCAATAAAAAAATAACAATAGTATTTTACTATTGTTGAGGTAAAAAGTCAAAAAATGTTAAAGAGGGAGTAAAATATAAAAACCAGTATAATCATCATTGCTAATCGTTCGGATTTGTCCATGATGTTTTTCAATTAAACGTTTAACACAATTTAATCCAATGCCTGTACCCGCTAATTCATCACGTTTTTCTTGAGTTGTAGTTGTACTAGAATATAAAAGATTTTCGTAAGAATTTAAAACTTTATTTTTTTCTTTGGCTTTTTTAATTAATTTTGGATAATTAATTCGAAGACCATCATTAATAATTTTTAATTTAAGCTGCAAAGGATTGTAATGAACATTCATTTTTATAATCATTTCTTTATTAAAATACCCATGTTTGATTGCATTTTTAATGATTTGATAAGCAATTTGGTAAACATCTTGTGCTAAACTTTTACAAAGATGTCCACCATTATGAATTAGCATAATTTTTATTTTTTTATTTTGTGTATGATTTAATACATCAAATTCATTTTTAATGGTTGAAAACAATTCTTTGATTGAAATTGCATCTTTATCTATTAGTACATCAATTGTATCCACTATATTTTTTAAAACTTGAGCTACTTTTAAATTTAGTAAATAGAGATCATCTTTTGTAGTAGGATTTTTAATTAACTTTAAATATAGTTCTTCCAAAAGATGTAATTGCTTCATTTCAGCATTTAACTTTAAAAAGCCTAACGTTCCTTTCATCGTGTGAATCAAACGAAAACTTTCTTCTAAAACATCATCTACATCCATTAAATTAAAATTATGCGCGTCGGATAATAATTCATTAATTTTAATGAATCGTTGATAGTCATTATACAAACATTGAACAAAAAAAGAATCTGCAACCATGGGCAATCCTTCCTTTCAGTGCAGATTCATTGTAACTTATTTTTTATAATAATTATGTCGATAAGTGAAAGATTTGTTCGACAAAAAATGACATTTTAAAAGAATTATAGTTGATTTTGTAGATTTGCGTATTCTTTTGCGATTTTTGCGCCAATTTTCGCATTATTATAGATTAAAGCAATATTGGCTTTTAAACTATCACCTTTTGTTTCTTCAACAATTTTTTTAAGTAAAAAAGGAGTTACTTCTTTTCCTTTAATTCCTTGTTTTTTAGCTTCGTTTAATGCTTGCGATATAAAAAAGTTAATTTTATCATTTGGAATAGAATCTTTTAAAGGGATTGGA
This sequence comes from uncultured Bacillota bacterium, assembly GCA_905197115.1. Lineage (GTDB taxonomy): Bacteria > Bacillota_I > Bacilli_A > RFN20 > CAG-631 > Caccosoma. The sequence continues at coordinate 35,853 of CAJJXN010000001.1, forward strand.
TTTGAAATTAAAATTCCACCTTGTAATTGAAGTTGTCTTTTTACAAAAATAGCTTGCGCAATTTCTTTTTCATTATCCATTTTATAATCTAATTTTAAGCCGCTTGATTGGCTATAAAAAGCAGCTAATTCTTCACTTTGATATCCTAAAACAGGAACACCCATTGTTTCTAAATATTCTAAAGTAAGTTCTAAATCTAAAATGGCTTTTGCGCCAGCACACACAACACTTACATTCGTGTGAGCAAGTTCTTGTAAATCAGCACTAATATCAAATGTTTCTTGGGCTCCTTTATGGACGCCCCCTATTCCACCAGTAACAAATACCTCGATATTAGCCATATTTGCAAAAATCATAGTTGTAGCAACTGTAGTCGCTCCCCACATTTTTTTAGCAAGAATGACGGGCAAATCTCTCCTACTTGCTTTGACAATATTTGGTCGCTTTCCAAATAATTCAATTTCTTCTTTGCTCATTCCTACGACAGCCACACCATCAATTATGCCAATAGTGGCTGGAATGGCACCATTTTCTCTTACAATGCGTTCTACTTCTAAGGCTGTCTTGACATTGTCAGGGTAAGGCATTCCATGAGAAATAATTGTCGATTCTAACGCTACGACCGGTTTTTTTTCTAAAATAGCTTGTTTCACTTCATCGCTTATTTTAATATACATATCTTTCAACCTTCTTTCAAAAGTATTGTACCTTATTTTTTAAAAAAAGAGAAATATATTTAAAAGATTTGCATTTTATAAAAAAAATTATTATAATATGTAATTGATTTGGAGGATAAAAAAATGGCAAAAGTTAGAGTTGAAGATACTTGTATTGGTTGCGGTATGTGCGTTAGCTTAGCATCTGCAGTATTTGCTTTTGATGCTTCTGGAGAAAAAGCTGAAGTTATCAATAATGAAGTAGATAGTACTGTTGAAGAAGCTGCTGCTAGTTGTCCAGTTGCTGCAATTGTTATTGAATAATTAAAAAGAGGAGAAACTCCTCTTTTTAATTTTAAAATTTTTGTAATAAAGTAGAAATTCTCTTATACACTAAGAAAGTAATACAAGCAACCGCAATTGATAAGATTGCGTTAAATGGTAAGACATTAGCAAATAAGTAAGAATTCATAAATTGTTTATTATGAAGTGATTGTGCATCAAAAAACATCGGTGCTAATACAAAAGCATTCATTAATAATGCTACTATTATCCAAACAAGAGTGCCTATTAATAAAGCAAGAATAGCACTTTTTTTTGTTTTATTCTTGTAATAAATAAATGAAGCAATTCCAACGGCAAAAATCCCAATGGCTAAATCGGCTAATTCTCCTACTACTCCCGTGTTAGACATTGGAAGTTTAATTAAAAATCGAATCATAACGACAAGCATTCCACCCCATGGGTTTAATGCAAATCCTGCTAAATAAGCAGGTAAATTTGAAAATTGAATTTTTAAAAACGACGCAAAAATAGGCAAAGGAAAACTAATAAAATACAAAACAATTGAAAGAGCCGAAAACATGGCAACTTTCACAGAAAATGACACGGCTTTATTTCTCATCATAACACTCCTTTAAAATAAAAAAAGACCGCATCAGGGTGGTCAAAAAGATTCTTCTTTTATCCAGACTTTAACTGTCGGCACTAGAATTTAACTAGTTCTGCTTTCGCTCGCGGGCTTTACCGCCGATTAGGAATTACACCTGACCCTGAAGATAATATCATTATACACCATTTTTTTAGAAAGTGAATATTTTCTCATTAATTTGAATATATTTTGATGAGGTGTGTAAAATGGATAATAAAAAAAACACAAATATAACGAATAATTATGGTCGTTTTGTTGAAAATGATATTAGTTCTTTAACTGTAGGAGAATTAGGACCCACTTTAATTGAGGATACGCAATTAATTCAAAAATTAGCTCATTTTAATCGTGAAAGAATTCCCGAACGCGTAGCTTTTGCAAGAGGAGCAGGAGCAATGGGATATTTTGAAGTGGAAGAGAGTATGAAACAATATACGAAAGCTCGCTTTTTACAAAACAAAGGAGAAAGGACAAAAGTTTTTGTACGTTTTTCAACATTTGTATTGTCAAAAGGTTCCTCGGAAGTAGTCAGAGATATTCGAGGTATGAATATAAAGTTTTATACTAATGAAGGTAATTATGATTTAGTTAATATTCATTTACCTGTATTTTATGTACGTGATGCCATGCGTTTGCCAGATTTATTGCATGCTTTAAAGCCTTCCCCTGTTACGAATTTAATTCTACCAGAAAGAACATGGCAATATTTTTCTTTGCTTCCTGAAACTTTACATGCAATTACTTATTTATATGCTAAGTATGGTATTCCTGCAAGTTATACACAAATGGAAGGACATTCAGTGTGTGCTTATAAATGGATTAATGAAAACAATGATGTTAGCTATGTAAAATATCATTTTATTCCTAAAAATAAAGCAGCTTATTTGACCAAACAAGAAGCACAAGAAATTCAAAAAAACACATCTGCTTCAGCAACGAATAATTTATATGCAAATATTTTTAATAAAAATTATCCAAAATGGGATGTTTATGTCCAAATCATGGACGAAAAAGCTTTAGATACTTTTCCTTTCCACCCATTTGATCCAACAAAAGTTTGGAGTGAAGAAGTTCTCCCACTACAAAAAGTAGGAACCCTTACTTTAAACGAAATTCCCGACAATTTTTATGAATATAGTGAACAAGTTGCTTTTGATCCTGGTTCTTTTGTTCCTGGTATTGAAGCTTCTGAAAGTAAACTTTTACAAGGCTTATTATTTGCTTATCCAGATGCCAATCGTTATCGCTTAGGGATTAATTACCCATATTTAAAAGTCAATATGCCATTAGATGGCATTCATAATTATCAACAAAATGGAAGAATGGATATTCGAAATCAAAAAGGAGAAATTAATTTTTTCCCTAATAGAGATCCGAATTCATTAAAAGAAGCAACGGATAGTCATTATAGTGAAGGAAAATATTTTATTAAAGGCGTGGTTATTTCTCGCTTTAAGAATGAATATAATGATAACTTTGAACAAGTAGGCGAATTATATAGAAGTTATACAAAACAAGAACAAGATCAATTAATTGAAAATCTTACGAATGCTTTACAAGGCGTTAGCCGACCTATTGTAGAACAAATGGTATTTTATTTTTATTCAGCCGATTCAGAATATGGACAACGAATGGCAGACAATTTTAATTTAAATATGCAAAATATTATTTTAAAATATGATCAAACCTTAAACTAAAACTCCAATCTTTGGAGTTTTTTGCTTTTTACTCTTTCTAAAATAAATAAAAAGAGATAAAATAAAAATGGTGATGAAGATGAGTGAAACAATTGTATCTTTAAGTAGTGGGGCGATAAAAGCAGCTATTTCAATTATTCGTTTAAGTGGGGATAATTGCTTTGAAGTTGTTCAAAGTATCTTTTCAAATAAAACGAAGTATGAACATCAAAAAATATATTATGGTTATATTCAAGATCATAGTGAAATAATAGATGAAGTAATGATTTCTTTTTTTTATGCTCCTAAAAGTTTTACCTGTGAAAATATGGCAGAAATAAATTGTCATGGAAATCCTTATATTGTTCAAAAAATTATTGCATTGTGTATTCAACATGGAGCTAGACTAGCTCAACGAGGAGAATTTACAAAAAGAGCTTTTTTAAATGGTCGTATTGATTTAATTAAAGCTGAATCAGTGAATGATTTAATTAATGCGAGCAATCAACAAGCTGTAAAATTAGCTTTAAGTGGATTAAAAGGTTTGACTTCTAAATATGTTGTAGATTTGAGCGAACAATTGTTAGATGTAATTACTACAATTGAAGTGAATATAGATTATCCAGAATATGATGATGTAGAGGAACTAACCCATAAAACGATTTTGCCAAAAATAGAAGGCTTTTTAAAATTGTTAGAAAAAGTGATTGATGATACCAAACGAGGACAGACCATTAAAGATGGTATTCATACAGTTATTTTAGGAAAGCCGAATGTGGGAAAATCAAGTTTGTTAAATGCTTTGTTGAAAGAAGACAAGGCAATTGTGACTGAAATTGCAGGAACAACAAGAGATATTGTTGAAGGAAGTATTGATTTTAATGGCATTACGCTTCATTTAATTGATACAGCTGGAATTCATAAAGGCAATGATAAAATAGAAGAAATAGGTATTCAAAAATCTTATAATGCTTTGCAAAATGCGCAATTAGTTTTATTGGTTTTAGATGGTTCAGCCCCTTTAACTTTAGAAGATGAAGAATTGATAGAATTAACCAAAAACACACAACGCATTATTGTTTTAAATAAGAATGACGAAGAAACTGTCGTTTCTATCGATAATAGTGTATCTGTAAGTGCAAAAGAAGGTAATTTAAAAGAATTAGAAAATAAAATAAAAGAAATGTTTAATCAACTCATCTATAATGATGATCCATTATTATTTAATGCTCGCCAATTAGGACTATTACAAAAAGCTCAGATGCATTTAGTTGAAGCTCAATCACAAGCACTTCAACATCAAGTGATTGATTTGATTTCTATTGATATTCATCAAGCATATCAATGTATATTAGAAATTCTTGGAAAAAGAAATAAAATTGATTTATTGACTCATATCTTTTCTAAGTTTTGTTTGGGGAAATAAATATGATATTCAATACGCATACACATTTAAATGATTCACGAGTAGAAAATGTCGCTGAATTGGTAAAAAATGCAAACAATTTAGGAGTTACACATATGGCCGTTGTAGGAAGTGATTTATTAACTTCTAAAAAAGCAATTGAAATAGCTAAGCAATATAATCATATTTATGCCATATGTGGTATACATCCTTGTGATATTCCTTCTTTTTTGAATCAATATGAAGTTTTAAAATCTTATATTGAAGATTTGAAGACAATTGGAATAGGAGAGATTGGTTTAGATTATCATTATGATGATGTGCCGAAAGAAACGCAATTATTTTACTTCGAAGAATTTTTAAAATTAGCTTGTTTGTATAAAAAACCTGTGATTATTCATTGCCGAGAAGCGTATAATGATACATTTCAATTGTTAGAAAAATACCATAAACAATTAGATGGAATTATTATGCATTGTTATAGTGGTAGTGTTGAAATGATGCAACGATTTTTAAAATTAGGTTGTTATATCTCCATTGCTGGAACAGTAACTTTTAAAAATGCCAAAGAAATTAAAGAAGTGGCTAAGACTGTTCCACTTGACAAATTACTAGTAGAAACGGATGATCCATATTTAACACCCGTTCCTTTTAGAGGACAACAAAACCAACCTGCTTATGTAACTTACGTTATAGAAGAAATTGCTTCTTTAAGAAATATGACCAAAGAAGAAATAAGTAAGCAAACTTATTTAAATGCTTGTGAGGTATTTCATTTATGATGGAGGTCAAAGAAGTGATTGTGGTAGAAGGAACAAGTGATAAAAATCATTTATTAACTTTTATAAAAGCAGATATTTTGACATGTAATGGTTCGGCTATAGATGGTTTTTCTTTGTCATACTTAGAAGAATTATCGAAAACAAGAGGGGTTATCTTATTAACTGATCCTGATTATCCAGGAACACGAATCCGTAATGAAATTAGCTTAAAAGTTCCTTTATGCAAACATGCTTTTATTGATAAAAAAAAGGCGGTAAAAAGGAATAAAGTTGGCGTTGCAGAATGCGAAAAAGAAGAAATTATTAAAGCTTTAAAACACCTCATTACACCAAGGACGGATGTTTTAAAAAAGAATTTATTAATAGAAAGTGATTTGTTTTCTTTAAATTTAATGGGAGAAAATAGTCAAAAGAATAAAGAAAAAATATGTGCTTTTTTTCATTTAGGACATTGCAATAGTAAAACTTTATTAAAAAGATTGAATCTTTTAGGAATTAGTAAGAAGCAATTAATGGAGGCATTGTATGATTAGTAGTAAAAAATATGTGGATCAAACTCTAAAAAAATACCAATTAGTTGCTAATAAAGCACTAGGACAAAACTTTTTAATTGAGGAAGCAATTGTAGATTCTATTATCAAACAATCAAATATCACAAAAAACACTTATGTTATGGAAATTGGTCCTGGATTAGGTGCATTGACCGAGAAATTAGTTCAAAAAGCCAAATTTGTAAAAGTTTTTGAAATTGATCAAAATATGTGCATGATTTTAAAAAACACATTTAAAGAAACGAAAAATTTAGAAATTTGTCATGTGGATTTTTTAAAAGTAGACTTAAGTCAAGAATTTTTTAAATTAAAAGATGAACAAGATATTAAAATTATTTCCAATTTACCTTATTATATTACTACTCAAATATTGTCTAAAATTCTTTTTTCAAATTATTCGATTCATTCATTAATCGTAATGATGCAAAAGGAAGTAGGAATGAAATTATATCGACCTCAATTAAAAGAAAAAAGTCCTTTGACAACCATTCTACAATATCAATATCAAGTCGATATTATTCAACATGTTTCTAAAAATGCGTATTTGCCACGTCCAGAAATTGATTCAATGGTCTTAAAGATAAAAAAACGAATGCCTACCATTCAAGCAAAAGATGAAAAAATATTGTTTGATATCATCAAAGAATTATTTAAAAATAGAAGAAAAACAATTGCTAATAATTTGCAATCGTATTTTAAAAAGAAAGAAGATGTTTTAACTTTTTTAAAAGATTTGTCTATTGCAGAAAATAAAAGAATTGAACAATTATCTTTGTCAGAAATCATATTAATTGCCGATCACTTGGGCGAATAACCAAAAGACAAATAAACGTTTTCATATATTAGTCTAGGTGATAGTAATGAAAATAGGCGATTATGTGACAAGAAAAAAATACAACCATGATATTGTTTTTAAGATTATACAAATAAAAGATGATAAAGCATATTTGCATGGTGAAATGATTCGTTTAGTAGCAGATGCTTCCATAGATGACTTACAAATTTATAATGTTGAAGATGGAAATGAAGAAGTAGATGTCACTTTAGATCAAGATAATCATTTGATTAAAGGAAAAATTCTTCATGTTGATGGGGATAAAACATACCTTAGAAAATGTATGGAATTTTATAAAGAAAATCATACACCCGTAGTAGGATGTTATTTACAAGAAGACAAAATGAAAGAAAATATTATTCCATTGTTAAAAAAACATTGCCCTGATATCTTAATTATTACAGGACATGATTCGTTTAGTTTTAAACGAGAAAGCGATGAATACGAAGGATATAAAAATTCCCATCATTTTATGGATACAGTAAAGCAAGCAAGACTTTACCAACCGAATAAAGATGCTTTGATTATTATTGCAGGGGCGTGTCAATCAAATTATGAAGGGCTTATAAAAAGTGGTGCCAATTTTGCAAGTTCACCCACAAAAATCAATATTCATGCTTTAGATCCTGCTTGTATTGCAATCTCGATTGCAAATACACATGTAAATCAATACGTTGAAGTTGAAAAAGTTTTGCAAGATACCGTTTCAAAAGGAAAAGGAATGGGCGGTATTGATAGCAAAGGTGTAGCAAGAAAAATTTATAGTTCAAAATAAAACCATTAAAAGAATTTTTTAATTGGTTTTTTTATTTTTTTTCAATCTTTTATAAAATATAAAAAATGAATAGTAAAAGAAAATTTGTAGTGTTATAATCTAGAACGTGAGTGCTTAAAGCATTCATAATTTAAAACAAACGAAAGGGAGAAGTATGAAGAAAAAAATTTTAATGTACGCAGCTTTAGCAGCAGCAACTACGTTTACTTATGGTTGTAACAAATCAGAAGAAAACAATCAAGTCGTTGTAAGTGGAATTACAATCACTTCAAAAAACAATGTAAGAGAAATTAAAGTTGATGAAACCCTTCAATTAACAGCTACGGTTTATCCAAAAGGTGCATCTCAAGAAATTGCTTGGACATCGAATGATGAAACAAAAGCGAGTGTTGATGGTAAAGGGTTAGTGACGGCATTAAATGATGGAATGGTAAGCATTAAAGCTACATCTGTTGTGGCTCCATCTATTTCGCAAGTTTTTTCGTTAGTTATTAAAGAAAAGGACGTTGTAGTTGTTAATCCTACTTCTGTTTCAATTCAGTCAGAAGGAAATGTAACAGCTTTGAAAGCAGGAGAAAAATTAGTTTTGACTGCTACAGTTTATCCCTCAGATGCTTCTCAAAATGTAGAATGGTCTTCTAGTGATGAAACGATTGCTACAGTAAAAAGAGGAGAAGTAACGGGTTTAAAAGAAGGAAATGTTACAATTAAAGCTACCGCAAAAGATAAGAGTGACATTTTTGGAACGATTCAATTAGAAGTTACAAAATCAGACGATCCAATTATTACAAAAGATTGGGCAGCAATGAGTTATACAACACATGAAGCATTTATGGCAAGTGAAAATGAAACACCTACAAAAATCAAAGGAATAGTCACATATGTCATTCCGAGTGCCGATACAAATGTTTCCTACTATATTCAAAATGGTGTAGATGGATATTATATTTATCAACAAAATAAATCTACTTTCCCAGTTGAACTTGGAAAATGTTACGAAGTGGGTGGATTTAAAAAATACTATAATGGTTTAAATGAAATTATTAATGTAGAATATTTTAAAGAATTAAATGAAACTTTAAGTTATTCAGTAACAGATTTAAATGATAAAGACCCATCTTTAAAAGAAGCAATGGATCCATACCATAATTCTTATGTAAGTGGAAAAGGACAATTAAATAGAATTCCATCAATTGGAACAAAAGCGTATAATGTTGAATTAAATGTCAATGAACATACGACTACTTTACGCGTAGACCCAGCAAATATGTTGAAAGCTGAATTCGATGCTATCAGTCAAGAATTTGCGAAATTAGTAGTTGGATCAACGGTTGAATTTAAAGGATTTATGTCTGCTTATGGTTATGGAAAACCATCTAACCAAATTCAAATTGTAAAATTAGAAGATTTAAAATTTGAAGAAGTAAAACCAGCCGATATGCTTAATGCAGCAAAAGATGCATTAGCAATTAAAACTTCATTTATGGTAGAAGAAACGAGTATTGAACTTCCTACCACAATGAGTTTATCTGAAGATATTGTTATTTCTTGGGAAAGTGACAATGCTATTATAGATGTGACAAATAAGACGATAACACATCCAAATGATGACACAATTGTGACATTAACAGCAACTTTAACACATAAAAAAGATACAAGTTTAAGTGTTTCTAAAGAATTTAAGGTAAGTGTATTTGGAACTGTATTTGAACATGAAGAATTAATTTCATTTGATTTAGACGATGCAGAAGCAGCAAATGACCAATCTTATGGTAATTCTCCAACAAAAAGTAGTTATAAAGCAGGTGTGGTTAATCTTGGAACGCCAAAAGCTAATTGGTTATTACAAAATGCTTTAATTTCTTCTACTAGTAGTGATCGTTATGAAGGTATATTTTCTATTCGTGCTCAAGCAGGAAAAACACATGCTGAAACAGGTAGAGTAGAAATTCAACAAGATGGAGAATATAACTATATTCAATTTTTAGCTGCAGTATATGGAAATGACCCAATGGGAGTACAACTTGGCATTGAATATTCTCTTGATTCAGGTACTACTTGGGTAGATACAAACTCTATTATTACGTTGACAAGTGCACAATTACAATTAACTCGTTTAGCTTTGCCAGGTGGTGTAAAACGAGTAGCTATTTATGTTGTAGCTAATTCTGGAAAACGAGTAAATATTGATAGTATCAAATTATTTAAATAGTTTTAAAGGTAGTATTTTATGAAAAAAAGAACATTATTATTAATTACTTCTTTATTATTTGCAAGTTCATGCAATCAACAAAATTCTTCAAAAGAGAGTAATGTGCAACCCCCTTTAACATCTATCGATATTTTAAAAGATACTTATTCTGTTAACGAATTAAATGTCTTAGTTGGAGATACTTTTAAATTAGAAGTAAATTCTTCAATCAATTCAAATGATTTAAAATGGGAAAGTTCAAATCAAAATATTATTAAAATTGATGATAAAGGAAATGTGGAAGTTTTAGAGAAAGGAACGGCAATTATTACCGTAACTTTAAAAGATTTTGCTTATATTACAGATAGTATTTATGTCATTGCGACAAGAAAAGTAGAACAATTAGGCGTGGGCTCAGGTAAATCAAAAGAAGATCCTATATTTAAAGGAAACGAAGGAGAAGACGAGCCTATTGAAGTTTATTTTATTGAAATGCAACATATCTATGCGGATTCTATCTTTATTAAAAAAGGAAATGTAGAAGTTTTAATTGATGCAGGATATGCTTATGATGGAAAATTTGTCAATCAGTTATTGACTGAAAAAGTCGCCGACAAACGTTTGGATGTATTCATGGCTTCACATAGCGATGGGGATCATGTAGATGGAATTGCCAATGCTTTAGAAACTATGGATGATATTTCTTTAATGATTGATTATGGTGGAGTAGGTGGGGGCAATGTTTTAGCTACTCGAAATAAATATAAAGAAAAAGGCATGCAATATTACTCTGCTTATGATTGTGTAAATCATGTAAATGGAGCAGTAGATCGTTATTATTTAACGGAAGAATTTTATGTAGATGTATTAAATACAGGAAGTTATATTACAAATGACAAATCCAATGCATCTAACCCTGCTTCTTTAGCTGTACTATTTACATATAAAGATTTTAAATTTTTTACTGCAGGAGATTTAACCACAGAATCTGAAAAAAAATTAATGATGAACGAAGACTTGCCAGAAGTTACCTTATACAAGGCTTCACATCATGGCTCACATGGTTCAAATAGTCAAGAATTACTCGATACGTTAAATCCTAAAGGAGTGGCAATTTCTGCCGCACGTGCAAACCAATATAATGATACACCAGGTGCTCCTCAACAAAATAAAACTTATAACTTAAATGCTGCGTCAGGACATCCAGCAGCAGCGGCTATTGAAAGAATATATAAAGCTCCAAATATTTCACAAAATTTAAATGTTTATTGGAGTGCGATTAATGGAACGATGAAATTTACCTCTTTTGGAAAAGATGAATTCGTATTTAATGGTTCACCAACAAAAAAAGGATATTATGATTTGACTTTAACGGATAATACACCAGTATGGAATGAGACTTTGAAAGATTTTGAAAATAAAGTTACTGGTGAAGAAAATTTAAGATTACATGAAACAAAAGTATTTGAATTTAGAAATTATATTCAGTATTTACCTAAGTGGGCACAAGATGAATACTTTTCTAAATAAAATCTAATTATTAAAAGAGTTTTGAAACAACGTTTCAAACTCTTTTTTGATTAAAAATAATCTAGTTTGCTAAAAAAAGAGTATAATGATAAAGAGGTGAATAAAATGAAAAAAAGTGATTTAAAAAAATACGCAAAAACCATCGTTAAAATGGGTGCAAATATTAAACCAGGACAAGATGCAATTATTGTGTCAAGTGTAAATAATGTGGAACTTGTTCGTTTAATTGTTGAAGAAGCATATAAAGCAAAAGCGAGAAAAGTAATTGTAGAATGGAACGATGATGCGATTACGAAAATGAATTATACTTATCAAAGTTTAGAAACTTTATCTGAATATCCAAAATATGCAGAAGAAAAATTAAAATATCGCAGTGAAACATTACCTGCTATGATTTATATTAAATCAAGTGATCCTGATGCAATGAAAGGTGTGGATCAAGATAAAATTCGTCAAGCACGTATGGCTCAATATCCAATTACTAAACCTTACTCAGATGCTATGGATAATAAATATCAATGGACAATTGTGGCGGCTGCAAGTTTAGAATGGGCACAAAAAGTATTTCCAAACGAAAAGCCTAAAATTGCGGTTAAAAAACTTTGGGATGCGATTTTAAAATCAGCACGTATGGATGGTAAAAATCCAATTCAAGATTGGAAAAAACATAACGAAGATTTAGCTAAAAGATGCGAATATCTAAATAATTTAGATATTGACTTTTTGCAATACAACTCAAGTAATGGTACAGATTTGAAATTAAAAATCATGCCAGGAACTTTATTTATGGGTGGTGGAGAAACTACTTTAAAAGGACGTTACTTTAATCCAAATATGCCAACAGAGGAATGTTTTGGCATTCCTGATAAAAATGGTGTAGATGGAATTGTGTATTCGTCTAAACCATTATCCTATAATGGTGAGTTAATTGAAGATTTCAATTTACGATTTGAAAAAGGTAAAGTAGTAGAAGTACATGCAAAAAAAGGAGAAGAATTATTAAAGCAAATGGTGAGTATGGATGAAGGAGCATCTCGATTAGGGGAAGTAGCTTTAGTTCCATATGACTCTCCTATTTCTCAATCTAAAATTTTATTTTACAACACATTATTTGACGAAAACGCAAGTTGTCATTTAGCATTAGGAAGAGCTTTTTCTAATAACATTAAAGGATATGAAAAGATGAGTCTAGAGGAAATTGAAAAATTTGGTATTAATGATTCCATGATTCATGTCGATTTTATGATTGGAACGAAAGATTTGCAAATTGTGGCAACTACAAGAGACCATAAACAAGTCGTGATTTTTAAAGATGGTAATTGGGCTTTTTAAAAGAGATATTTAAAATTATCTCTTTTTTTTCTTTTTTAATTTTGTTAGAATCAAAAATAGGAAAGATTTAAAGGAGAAAAAAATGAAAACATATGATTATTATTGCACTTGGCAAGCTCAAAATATTTATTGTCAAGTAAAAGGTGTCAGTAATAGAGATTATTTAGATGAAGAAGCTCTTTTTAAAGAAAATGGACTTGTACATGCATATCCTGAGTTTAGGCAGGATTTGTATTTTGTTTTAGATGATGGGTGGGATGTTCCTTATAGTTATAATGTGAAAGAGGAGTATCCATTTGCCTCTCATGAAATAAAAAAAGATCGTTTTAAAAGTTTTAAAGGTACTCCCCAAGAAAAATTAAAACAAATGGTCGATAAAATTATGTCTTATGGTTGGAAAGGTGTTGGTATTTGGGTATGTGCTCAAGGTAGTAATAAAGCTTATAAACGCTCTATAAAAGGCTTAAAAAGTTTTTTTAAAAAACGTCTTGAATGGTCCAAGTATGCGAAAATTGCCTATTGGAAAGTTGACTGGGGAATTTATTGTAATGAATATTCATTTCGAAAAATGTTAACTCAATTGGCTAATGAGATTTATCCAGAATTGATTATTGAAAATTGTATGTGCATAGGGCCAGTTAATGGTTTTAATGATTCAGAAGAAGAAAATTTAAAATACCAATTTCCATGGAATAAAAATCAAAAAAAATATATCGATAAAGTAAACCAAATTTCAGAAGTTTTTAGAAGTTATGATGTTACCGAAGAATTATCGTCTACGACAACCTTAGCAAGATTAGCATATTTATTAAAGCAACAACATAGCATCATCAATTGCGAAGATGAAGTATATATGGGGGCAATTTTAGGATGTTCTTTAGGAATAGAAAGAAACAAGATGTGTATTGAAGCGAATATTGCACCCAAAACTTCCTTTCATTATCGTAGCAATGAAACTTTAGCGGCTTTACGATATCGAAGAATTTCTCCATGTTTTGCTAAAGGAAAATTACAAATATCTAAAGAAACATTTTTAGATGAGTTTTTATTTGACTCTTATTGGAGTCCAAGTGTGGATCATCAACTTGTTAAGCAACTTTGTCCGGCAAGAATTGCAAGAAATACAAAATTGCCAAAAGTAATGAAGATTAAAGAAGTTCCGTATGTTGTTTGCTGCAAAGACTTTAATCATAATTATGCTATAGGAACATTTAAACGACTTAATCATGAAGAAGATGAAAAATATGCAGTTAACGTATCCGTTGAAATAGATGAAATTGTGAATCATATTGCAGTTTTTTCTAATCATATTCAAACTCTAAAGATCGCTTTTCCTTCAAATATTATAGTAAAGAAATTTATTTTAATTGATTTAATTCATAATACACAAATAGATGTTACGAAAAAAATAAAAGTAAAAAATCAAAAAATGATTTTTCCATTTGGAGAACTTACAAAAGATTTTTATAGTGATGATGATTCCACGAAAGCGTATATGCTTCAATTCGTAAAAGAGGAATCTAAAATTTAAAATAAAAAGAAAGTATAACTTTTGTACTTTCTTTTTTATGTAACTATTTTTTAATAGTTTTGATAATGAATATAAGTATCATGAATTAAATGATAATAAATTAATTTAGATGAGTTTAAATTTTCTAAAAGTAAGTTTACTGCATTATATTGAGTATTATCATAAGTTTTATAATAAAAAACTTTTTCTTGAGGATCCATACAACAAGTATAAATTGTATAATCACATAAGTTATCTTGAGTAAAAACGGTTCCTTTTAATACACTTACTGAACTCAAAACTTGAAAACATAATGAAATTGCCGCCATTTTTTCCTTAACTGGCAAAGCATTATATAATAAAAAAGTTGCTCGTACAAAGCGAGAAGTGGGAGAAAAATCTCCCGGCAAGAACATACTTCCCATTCCATTACCATAAGGTTGTAAAGGTAAAGGTTTGAAACTATTACTTGGAAATTTATTCGATAAACCAATATAATTGTTTAAATTTTCTTTATGAAAGGTAAATTGAGGACTATTTGTTAGGACATTAAAAGGATTGTCATAAATTTCTAATTTTCCTTGAATCGGTTCTACAACTATCGTTTCTTTTTTATCACTAATCATCCAATGAAGAGGAGGTAAAGGTAATTCATCATTAAAGGTTCTATCGACTAAATTACAATTTTTGAGTAATTCCCTTGCTTCTAAAACGGTTTTACATTGCAATAAAATATAAGGGATAAATTCATATGGAGAAACATTTCTTTTATTTGGCATATAGGGCGGGTAATAAGCATAAATTGGAAAATTTAAAGCAGCGATGCATAGTCCATGCTCATTCATCCCTTCAGCATATAGAGGATAATCGTTTTCTAATTTTGCCATTCCAATCATAGCATAATGATGCTCTAAATTGGGTTCACAAGAAAATTTGAATAAATAATTTCTAGGTGTGATGACAATTGTTTCTCCAAAATTAAGAGGATTATCTAAAGTTCGACCAAAATAAAACTCATCATTATTTAACCATTTTATACTTGTGCACATAAAAACACCCTTTCTCTATAAAAGGGTATGAAATAAGAATAGCTAAAATGATAAAAATCTAATTTCTTTTTATATAATAATTTGTTAGAATTTAATCAATGAAGGTGATTATATGCAAAATAGAAAATATCTAATTGGAATAGCTGGTGGATCCGCCAGTGGCAAAACAACTTTTAGTGAACAATTCAAATCAACCTTAAATAAATATCAGGTGAAAATTATTCATATGGATGATTATTTTAAAGAAGACAATTTGCGTCCTATGGTTACTTCATTTTTAAATAATCAATCATATCGAGACGATAATCACCCAACTTCTTTTAATTTAACTAAATTATACACAGATTTGAATCAATTTAAAGAGGAATCTTATGATATCATTATTATTGAAGGTCTTTTTACTTTGTGGGATGAAAATATATATAATCAGTTGGATTTAAAACTTTTCATCGATTGCCCTGCAGATGAAAGAATTGTTCGACGTTTAAAAAGAAATATGCAAAGAGGGTTAAGTTTTGATGAAATAAGTGAAGTATATTTAAATTTAGTTCGTTTTAGACATGCAGAATATGTTGAACCTTCAAAATGGAAAGCAGATATTATTGTTCCGGGTATGAAATCTTTTGATTCCATTATTCAAATTATTTGTGAAAACATAGATAATCAATTAGAAATAAAATAAAAAAGTTCCTTTTAATAGGAACTTTTTGTATAAAAATCACTTGAATATTATAAAACCAATGCTTTTTTTGGACAAAAGTTAGAACATTTTCCGCATCGAATACATTTACTATAATCAATTTGTGGTGCTTCATGTTCTTTTTGTATTAAAGCACCAACAGGACAAACCTTTACAGCAGGGCATTTGTGATTTTGAGGGCAGTTTTCAATAATAATTTTTAATTTTTTTTCCATGAATGTTTACTCCTTTAAATAACTACTTTTTTATTATACCAAATATATTATTTTTAGTCATTATTTGAACAATTTTAAGTTATTAATTTATGCTACGCTAAACAAAATATTATTATATTTTAATATGTTAATCATTGAGTTTCTATATGTTTATTGTAAATTACAAAATGATGAAAACCATTTTTTGTATCTATTAAAAATCTCCATTGCTCTTGTTCTTCAACGTAATGGTGATAGCCATTAGAAACGAAAATTTCTATTGTAATGCCATTATCTAAAATCAAGGTTAAGTCATATGTATTGCTAAATAAAACTTTTACAACAATGCCATTTATTATTTCTTTTTTATATTTATTAAAGAAATACCATTCATCATTATTAACATCCTCTTTTTCATCCCAACTTTGATAATCATATGTAGTAAACAGGATATCATTCTCTTTTTTTATTCTTGCAAAAGTTTGACAATGAATGTTACATTTTCCAAAATCTAATTGTATCATTTGACAAGCTAAATTGATTTTTTCTAATTTCATACCAATTAAATTATTTAAATAATTTTGTAATGTTTTTTCCATAGCAAAAGTTCACTCCTATCTATCCTATTAAATTTATTAATTATATCAAAGCTTGTTTAATATCTTTATTGTTTCGATTTGATATTTTGCAATTTGGTCTTTCACTTTGTAAATCACCACCAAATATAATTTACTAAATGGTCTATTTTTTCTATATAGCGTTCAAGACAACAAATATTATAGTGAGCATAATCTTCAATAAAAAATTTATCTGTTTTATTTTATTTGGTTCATTTATACCTTTTATTGAATTCCTCCATTTGGTCTTTTATTTCAGTATAATTAATATGATAATGAGTATAATTACAATAACGTTTTTTAAATTTTAAATGTTCATGAAGAACATAAACTTCATGCAAATCTATATAATAAGTAAACTTTTGTTTACCCAGATACCATACTATTTGGTTATCACTAAATTCAAATTATCCTTTTAGACATTTTATATTTATGTAATTTTTTATATCTTCAATAATTACTTTATTGCTTATCCCAAATTGAACTTCTCTTATCTTATCGACTAATTCACTAATACTAATTGTTAATTCTTCTTTTGGTATATAATAATACGATTGCTTCAATTCTAAAAATATATAATTTTTATATGTATAAAACTTAATATATCTTTTTTCTTTTATTTCCACATTATCTTTAAACAACTTGAATTGATCAATTTTGAATTTATGTTTTGTATGTATACCTTTTAATTTTAATATTTTATCATCATGCTTATTAAATGAACTAGCAAATAAAACTAACAACATCAAAAAGAAGAATATACCCCAAACATACAATAATTCATATAAAGGAATTATGAAAGCAATAATCGAAATTATTAAACATATTAAAGCTATAATCAGAAACATTCTTATTAAATTACGTTTATTAAATGCTGCTATAGCTCTAGCGTCGTTATACCCATAAAATTCAATCATATGTACACCATTCCTTTTTAATATTATATCATAAAAAGAAATGTTTTTCATTTATGATGTATATCGTTATAAGGTTAATTACCCAGTTTTACCTTTTGACCTCTAAAGTAAAAAAGATTAGAAACATATAATTCAACTTCACTCTTAATATTAATTGTGATATTTGTCTATAATCTCTCTTTTTTCGATTTGTATATATTTTTCAATAATTTGAATATTATCTTCATTAAAAATAATTTGGATTCTTTTTTTATTTTTTTTATTAGAACAACCAGATTTAAATTTCGAAAGAATATTTAAATTATTGTCATATAAACAAATCCATTTTTCATCAATACTTGTTGTCCAACTAGAATATGTTGGTAATACTTCAATATATGCTTTTGCATTATTTAAATCTAATTGGGTAATTATACCAAATATTGATTTGACATATAAAATATTATTTTCAACATAAAAATATTGTAAATATAATATTCCTCCCAATGTCATCATTAATGAGAAAAACACCATTATGCTACTGAATAATATTTTAATTACTATACCTTCATTCGTTTTGATTACTAAAGGACCAATAGAAAATAACAGTGATACTATTGCTAAAACAAAAGAAATTATATAACTATATTTTGGATAACATCTTTTTTTCATATTATAACCACCCCGAATTTAAACTTGATAATATTGAAGAATATCATATATCTAGTAAGATTACTTGTTGTATTAATCAATAATTGATTTGTTCCCCACAATAAGCATAAGTTCAATACATATTATATCATATGAATTATTTTTTTCTAAAGCAATTTGATAGGATAGACAAGTTTAAACCTCGTTAATACTAAAAACGAGCCTTGAAATTAAAACCATTTCATTATATTTTAAATTAGACAAATTAGTTTAATATTTCACTTAAAAACAATAAAAAAGTTCTAAAAACACTATGTTTTAGAACGTAGAACTCTTTTGTTTTACCGAGGCTTTTCTTACAAAAAACATGGCAAAGATATACTATTGTAATACAAAGTGCGTATTTCTACTATTTTTATAGACTCTAAAAAACGCATACTCCTTTTGATTGTTGTTCATCCCCATTGTTGTACTATTAATAAAGTTGACACTAACAGACATAATGCGTACAGCATTTTCAAAATGACGGCCAAATTTTATCGAAGGAAGAAAAATTGAAATGAAAAAGTTTACTCAAACTATCTCAAAACTGTTATAGAAGCTGTTTGAGGAGATAATTTGAGTTTATTAGAATATGGAAATCCATTAACAATCGATAGTATAATAGTGATAACACCACCATGTGTAACTAAAAGAATCTTTTTATTTTGATTGTTTTGAATTAGATTAAAAAATGCACTTTTAATTCGATAATAAAATTCATTAGGAGATTCACCATTTGGATAATGCTCATTCATATCTAATGAAGAAAAGTATAAATTTGAATACTTTTCTTTAAATGCCTCTTTTGTTAAATTTGCTAATAAACCATTGTTCATTTCTCGAAAATCATCATTAAAAATAATATCCATATTTAACATTTTATTTAAAATTAAAGATGTTTCTTCTGCTCGTTTTAGGCTACTAGAAATAAAAAAATCATAGGAAGAATCAATTACTTTACAAAGTTCATTTACATCTTGAACGCCTTTTTCAGTCAAATGATTATTAGACCAACCACCTGTTTTATTTTGTTCGTCTTCTCCATGTCTTACAAGATGAAGTTCTACGTTATAATTCTTTAAATTCAATTTTTCTAAAAAAGTAAGTTTATGAAATATGTTTATTATTGCACTAAAACAATCATTTAATGAAATTCCTTTAGTAAATTCGTGTTTTAAACAATAATTATTATATAAATCTTTTATTCTATCAAAGGTAAAAATATCGTTTAAAATATTTTCTATATATTTTTGATCATAAGTAGTTCCCCTTGCATGAAAGGTATTTATAATAGATGCATTTAAAAGATCGTTATCTATTTTCATTTTGTTTAATAAATACATATCAAAAAAATTTTTAGCTCTTGAATTATTTACCCCTTTTGAAATTAACGTTTCAAATTTTTCAGCTATCATCGTTTTTACTGGATAAGCAAAGAGATTATAAGTTTCTGAACAAAATGGAGAGTGATAATTATAACTTATAGGATATGGAGTAATAATATCATCAAAACCAATATCAATAGAAAAAATTTTCTTAACATTGTAAAACTGAGCTTGTATTTTAATTGATTTGCCACCATATTTTGATTTTTCAGCAATATCGTGCACACTAAGAAAAATGTATCTGATATTATCATAATTTTGATTGCATATATCTTTAAAAATGGATTTCAAATCATTTTCATTCAATCTATTTCCAATATATTTTAAATCGATATCCATTGTACTTCGCATTTGAATTCCAACAATACTTTGCAAATAAAATCCTCCTTTTATTGCAAAATTTTGTGAATATTCACTTTTAGATAATCGATATAAAAAGCTCTCAAAGAAAAATACATCCCATGCCTTTTGAATGGAAATTTTGTTGCTTTTAGAATATATGGAAACTTTTGTTTTTATTTGACTTAGTTCCATCCAATCACCTCAAAAACATTTTTAATTTCATAATATATATCTAATTGTTTTGCATAATCATACAATTTTTTTAAATTCAAATAATTCCTTTTATATTCATTTATTGCATATACTTTATCTTCATAATCAAAATCTTCTCTTATAAACAAATCACAGATGCATCTTTCTTTATCATAGCATTTTACTTTATTTCCAAAAGGAGTCACAACCTCAGTTATACCTAAATAAAATGTAGATTTTCTCGATTGTTTAATAATAAAATTCTCAATTTTTGGAAGACTTTTACCATATGCTATTGATGCTTCATATTGCTCATAATCTCTATTGGATAGATTATTTAAATATAATGCTGTATCTCCAGAATAAACAAGATTACTGTAAAGAATAGAATTTATAAAAAATATATCTTCTACCGCATTATCAGTAATATAAATTCCACGATGAAGTTTTGTTAATTTTCCTTCTCTAACTAGTCTTGTGATGTATATGGTGGGAATTCGATGCTCTTTTATTATATTAGAATACAGATACCCGTTATTCATATTTGCTATTTTAAGTATTGTTTCTTTATTCATTTTGTTGTTCCTTTCACACTAACATTATATCATTTTGTCAGCTTATTTACAACATTTTTGTGTTTTAAAAAAGTTTGATACAATGAACGTTGTATCAAACCTATATGTTTTTAATGGCAAGAGTTATCTAAATTGATACAATTTCCGCACCCTTAATTGTCTGGCGTGTTTTCTCTCGCACCCTAGCCTTTTGCCGTGTTTCCTTTCGCACCCCTACTTATCAGTGAACAAATGTCATCGATAAATTTATCGTACTTGTTTTTCCATTATGTAATTCGTCAAGGCAATTCCATTTCGTATTACTAGTTGTTTTTTTACTATGTTAAAACCTCTTTGCATAAAGAAATGTTTAGCGGTTATAGACGAGTGCGTAATGACTTTACTTGTCTTGACTTCTTTTTCTAATTCGTTACAGATTGCCGTTGCAATACCACGTCGTTGGTAGTCCTTATGAACATACAGCCTATCAAGATAACCCGTTTTATCTATGTCGCCAAAGCCAACTATGATATTATTTTCAACTGCAACAACCGTATAATGCTCTGATAAAGACTTATTCCATTCTGTCAAATCAATATTGCCTGTTGCCCACACATTCAACTGTTCTTCGGAATAATCTTTGGCATTTACAGTATCGTTTGAACTCCAATTTTTACACACGAAACCCCACCCCGATGTCCACCTATAAATGGTGTAGAGATTTGACCTCCCCCTACCCTTTTTATAAAAATTATTCTCAATTTTTGCTAAAAAGTTGGTAATTTTTGAGAAAGCTTCGTATACGATTGTATCGTAATTCAAACGAGATAATAGGCTCATCGCTTGGCTCAAAAAGAAAGTAGACTTGAACCAACTGATGAAACTACAATCTTTATGCAAGTGAAATTATTTGTGCATTTTGTATTAATCTTTTTTGTAATGTTTCCATCAGATGTGAATCAACCTTCATCTCTTTCCATGAGGATAATGGTCTATTCGTAACAATAATTATGCTTCGTGTTTCTTGTAAGAACATCATTATCTTATAGATTAAAATAAGTTCTTCTTCTGTAGGAGCAATATAGAATACATCATCGATAATGATTAAATCAGCATTTAGAATATTATTCCAAACTTTTTTCTTTATTCTTGATTCAGCTAATAAATCATCAAGTGTTATGTATATCACTTTAGCACCTTTTTCTAATGCATTCATACCAAGTGTTGATGCAAGTGATGTCTTACCAGTGGAGCAATCACCAACAATAAATATATTTTGTCTTTTTAAAGCAAAGTCAAATTCCTTTAGTTTAGATAATTGCCATTTAAGACCATCTGTGATTCTAGTTTCATCAAATATCAATTGTTTTAGTCTTGAGGATTTCTTGATATCTTTTAGTTTATTGGCATTTCTAATATTCACTTCCTCAAGTAATATTTTATATAGATATTCTTTGTTGGATATCGTCTCATTATTTAAATCAATTGTTCCATTAGCAATATTCTGTAGATTAAGAATTTTAGCTAATTCTTGTATTTCTTTAGCATCTGCCATTTTCAATCATCTCCTTTCTAATTTCTTCAGCTCTTGCTTTGTAATGTCTAAAAGTATGTGTAGGAAGATATTTCTTAGCTGTTTTCTCACCCATTTCCATAAGTAACCATGAGCATAGTTCAAATGCAGTACAAATATCTTTAGTTACACAATATGTCATTCCTTTAACCAAAATAGTTCTAGAATAGAATTTCTTTAAGCTTCCTATTTTTCTACATTGAACAAACACATATCTAGGTTTTTGTTCTCGTAATCTCTTCAAATACTTAGTAGCGAATTCACTATCTTTGTATTCAGTAAGTAACACTTCTTCAATTGTAGGTTCTTCTTTAGTTTCTATATCAAGTGGAATAATATTTCCAATTCCAGATACTAACCTATGCTTACAAAGTAGTTCGCTTGTACTTGCTAGATAAAAAATTAAGAAATCATCATGTCTTTCAATTCTGATTCTATCGCCTTCATTGATTTGTCCTGTAGGTAACTTATATAGATTATCTCTATATTCAACTGTATCATGATATACAGAATGAACAACAATTTCATCATTTTTCTTTTCGTAATACTTTTGAAGTTTTGGATATTCTTTTTTGAACAAATCACGAGGAGACTTCTTAGTTGTATCATTAATCATTCTGTTTCCATCATGATCAAGCCAATCAATAAATTCTTGATTTAATCTATCTAAGCCATAATAAATTCTTCCATCAAGAAACTGATGTTTGACAAAATCAACTGTCTTTTCAACCTTACCTTTCGTAGATGGATCATAACCTTTACATAGATAAATAGAAAATCCAGTATCTTTGATGAATTCTTCAAATTCTTTAACGAAGATTACTTCTCCAAGATTCTCTGAAACAACCATCGTCTTATCTTGGCCATACATAATCATTTGTGTTGTACCACCAAAATAATGAAATGCAGCAATATGTGCATCAATTGTTGTTTTAGCATCAAATGGATCTACCGAAAAATATGCAAACTTCATTCTCGAATAAGATAAAGTCATACAAAAGAAATAAATTCTAACATTTCTTTTATAGGCTGTTTGCATCACATATTGACCAAAATCAACTTGTGCTTCATACCCAGGCTCTGTCTGTTCTCTTAATATGAATTTTCTTGGTGGTTTAATTAAACCTGTTTGTTCCCTTACTTTTTTAACATACCTAAAAAAAGTTGAAGTGGGTATTTCAAAATCTGGAAAGTCTTCTTTTATTCTATTTAATAAAACCGTATTGTTTATTTTAGGACAAATCTTTAATATTTCAATAATATATTGCCTGTAATTATCTAAAATGAATTCATGTTCTTTTTGAAATGATTCAAAGAACTTTTCATCCTTATCCCACCAATTACAAACTGTTTTATATGATAGATTCAATTTTTCTGATACTTTTAATTTTGAAAGACCTAGTTCTTTTAATTCTTGTAGTTTTTTAAATTGTTCAATTCCTAACATTTATTTTTACACCTCCTATTTGTTATTAGAATTGATTCTTCACACATTCATTAAGCATCACCTCCGTAAATAAAACTATTTTCTTCAATTAAAACAAAAATAAAACTTCCATATGATATAAATTAATACTATTAACATTAAAAATCGTTACTGAGTATAGATTTTATATTATTGCACATAAATTATATCAAAATATGGAAGTTTTATCTATTTACACACTATCTTAAAGAACGATTCATTTGATTAATACATTTTTTCTTTTGTTCAAGATTTGGATGAACATACAAATTTAAAGTTGTGCTTATATTAGAATGTCCTAATATAACACTTACAGTTTTATAATCACACTTTCCTTCAATACACCTAGTTGCAAAACTATGACGTAGTCCATGAAACTTTAAATCTGGTATTTCCAATTTTTTCATTAATCTCTTATAATAATTACGATATGTTCTTGGCTCTGTAGGTTTTTCATCATTAGTTAAAACAAAATATTCTTTGTTTACAACTTTCTTTAATGGTTTTAATATCCTTAATAAGTCTGTTGTCATAGGAATATCACGAATTGAATTTTTAGTTTTTGGCGTATCAATTATTAATTCAGTTCTTTTAACTCCTTCATCAACTATGTAAATTCTTTGAATGGTTCTTCTGACATAAATAACTCCATTATCTACATCGATATCATCCCAAGTTAAAGCACACAATTCTCCAATTCTCAAACCAGTGCATAGGCACACATAAATACCTAAATTTTTAAATGTGAAATTTTTTTCAATGTAATCCATAATTTTTCTCTGGCTTGAACGGTTCAGCACGTCTAGCTCTTCGTTATCTCTTTGAGTTGGAAACTTTATATCAATCTCACAATAATCCAAATACTTATGTTTTACACCAAACCTAAGTATCATTTTCAAAACAATTAATATATCCTTAATTGTTTTCTGGCTAAGTCCTTGTTCTAATTTTTTAAAAACAAAATCCTGAACATCAGCCTCCTTCACTTCTTCCTTATTACCAAAATATGGTAATAGATGATTTTCGACTAAAAGCACGTATGCAGAATATGTAGATTTTTTTACATATTGCTTTTTGTCTTTTTTCCATAAGTCAATAATTTGACTCAAAAATTTTTTGACCATGTTTATTTACCTCCTTTACATTAGTCATTTCTTATATACATAAATTTGCATATAAATCAATTAGTTAAGCTATTATTTTTTGAATAATTTGAGTGATAGAATATCCTCAATGTTCCCAATTTGAGATTTCCTGAATTTACTGATGAATGGCAAAAAAGAAAGTTATTTGAAATGGCGAATTTTTACAAAGGATGTGGAATATCTAAAGAACAATTAAGTACTCAAGGTAATGAATGTATTTTATATGGAGAGCTTTATACAACCTATGATACAGAAACAATCAATGAAATTAAAAGTAAAACAAATATTGATACCAAAGGGCTATTTTTTGGTAAAAAAAATGATGTAATAATTCCATCATCTGGAGAAACTCCAATAGACATTGCTACTGCATGTTGTGTATGTAAAGACAATGTTTTGTTTGGTGGTGATCTAAATGTCATTCGCTTAAAATCCGATAATGGCGCATTTATTAGCTGTCAATTAAATGGTAAGCGTAAATTTGATATTGCAAAAATAGCTCAGGGTGCATCAATTGTTCATCTACATAATGATGATTTAAAAAAACTATCCTTATATACGCCAAAAGTTTTTGAAGAACAAATGAAAATTGTTGAATTATTTACGTTAATTGATATGAGAATCAGATCCCAAAACAAAATCATTGAGGAATATAAGTCACTTAAAAATTCAATTATAAATCAATTAATTTTTAATAATATAAAATTAAATCAATATGTTAAATTAAGAGACTTTGCAGTTTTAAAAAATGGATATGCGTTTAAAAACAAATCATATACTGATGATGGTAAATTTAATATTATCACTATTGCGAATGTTCAAGGTGATAGATATATAAACATATCATCTTGTAATAAAATACATCAAATTCCAAAGGATATTCAACCACATCAAATTTTAGATATTGGTGATATTTTAATTTCACTTACTGGAAACGTTGGTCGTGTTTCTTTAATTAATATTTCTAATTGTTTATTAAATCAACGTGTAGGTGTATTAAAATTTAAGAATAATGATTTGAAAAAGTATATATTTCAAGTGATTTCCAATAAAATATTTGAAAATAAAATGATTTTGAAAGGACAAGGAGCTGCACAAAAGAATATAGGAAATGAGGATATAGAATCATTTTTAATTCCTTTTTCTCAAGATATTTCATATATAAATGAAATAGTAAAGTTATTAGAATGTTTTGATGAAAAAATAGCCATTGAAAAGCAAATCATCAATGACTATTTATATCAAAAAAAATATTTATTAGCTAATATGTTTATATAAACATGTTCTGTAAAAGATATGCTTTTTGCTTTTTATAAAGTGAAAGTATATCTTTTTCTATTTGTAATTTTTCCTTTAAATCATTAATTATACAAATAAACTTTTCTGCATTCTCATCGCATTGTGGAACTTGAAGTTTTAAAAACCAATCTTTATTGAGATGTTTTAAACCACTACCTTCAAATCCTATATAATCTATATACTTTTGTAGAACCGAAAATACTATTGAATAGAATTTAGTTAATAAGGAATTTCTAAATCTTATTACAAGGCAATCTGACATGGTTGTAAATTTTCCATTGTGATATTTAAAATTCGCTTTTCCCCCAGTATTTGCAATGATATATTCACCATCAAAATCATAAGTGTTGAAATATTTAACTGTTTCTTCTTCATTTGTAAAGAATGGGTAATTGCCACCAAGCAAACCATCTCCTGATTGATGTTTTGTTTTTCTTTCAAAAATACAAATCTCTTTTACCGGTATAGTCTTAGAAATAGATTTCACCATTATATAACTTATCGAAAATATTTGAGATTTGATTTCCTCAATGATTTTGTTTTGAGTTGATATTAATAAATCCATTTTACTTAAAACAATTCCTATTTTATTTTGAATTTCTAAGGTTGGAAAGTATAAAGAAATTTTTTCTAAACCATCTTGACTAATATTATAATGCTGAGCTCCTGCACCCATTTTTATAATGATTTTTCTAGCGGTTGGGGTATCTAAAAGATGTTTAAAAAATATAGGATCGTATTCTCCAATCTTTTTACCTCTAATGATAAAACCACCAAAAACAGATTTATTTACTTTATCCAAATAAACATTAGAGCGTCCAATATCTTCAATTGTTTCTGAACTTCTTTGAAAAAGAATATCTCCATATTCAACAATAAAATTATTAAATGTGTCGATATTTATATCAACAAATCCTTTAATGCAATCATACATTATATAATCATTGTTTAAAATATCGGAAACTGAAATATATTTAGTTCCTTTTCCATATTTTTCTTGACTTTCATTTAATCCATTTTGAAATTTTAGTAATGTTTTGATTTTTATCAATTTCCACTCACTATTATCATTCTCAAATCTCAAATTGGGAACTTTTGAGATTGTTTTTTTCTTATGTTCCCAATTTGAGATTTTCAAAGTATTCAGAAATAATCAAACTATGGCGATGTTCAGATTTCTTAAAAACATTTTCTACAAATTCTCTTTCTTGGGATCAACTTAGTTATATAGATGAATCTGAGTTTAAAAATCTTCACTATGGATTAATACATAATGGAGCACCAACATTAATAAATTGTGAAGAATATCAATTGCCTTTTATGCAAAGCAAAATAAAAAATTATACGCTATGCAAAAATGGTGACATTATATTTGCAGATGCCTCCGAAGACACAAAAGATATTTGCAAACCAGTAGAATTCATTAATATTGCAAACAACAAAGTTGTATCTGGATTACATACAATTCACGCACGAGATATAAAAGAATTAACAGTGATTGGGTTTAAGGGGTATTTATTTTCCTCATATAATTTTCATAAACAAGTACATAGATTAACTCAAGGAACAAAAATATTTTCAATTAATCCTGGGAATTTTAAAGAAATGTATGTGGGAATTCCTGATGTAAATGAACAAAAAGATATTGTTTATTTATTTAGTAAAATTGACAAGCGTATTGAATCCCAAAACAAAATCATTGAGGATTTAGACACTTTAAAGAAATCAATTAGTCTATTGATTTTTGGAGATAATAGCGAAATAAAGCTGAACTGGAAATTAGTGAAATTATCTAATGTTTTAAAAGAAAGAAAAACTTATGATATTAAAGAATCCAAATATCCACACGCTACCTTATCAAAAGAAGGTATATACGCTAAAATAGATAGATACAATCGTGATTTTTTAGTTAAAGATGAAGAAAAGAATTATAAAGTAACCCATCTTAACGACATTTGCTATAATCCGGCTAACTTAAAGTTTGGTGTGATTTGTTTAAATACTTATGGTGATGCTATTTTCTCTCCGATATATGTAACATATGAAGTAAGAGCAGGTAATGATCCTTATTTTATTTCACAATATATCACTAATCCTACATTTATTGGTCATATTAGAAAATATGAACAAGGAACGGTATATGAAAGAATGGCAGTTTCTTCTGAAGATTTTTTAAAAGGGGAAATCAATTTGCCAACTTATCAAGTTCAACTTTATATTTCTAAAATATTTAAATCTATCAATGACAAAATGAATTTGGAATTACAAGTTTTAGAAAAATATAAAGAGCAGAAAAAATTCCTACTCTCTAATATGTTTATATAAACATGTTCTGCAAAAGATATGATTTTTGCTTTTTATAAAGCGAAAGTATATCTTTTTCTTTTTTGATTTTTTCATCCATTAAAGATAGCAATGAAATAATCAATTTATTTTTATAATAACCATAATCAGGAATTGCAATACCTTTTATAAAATCAGCATTAATATTGCTTTGCGTTCCTGTTTCAAGATATCTATGTAATTTTTTTTCTTTAAAATATGATAGATAATAATATAAAAAATCTAGTATAACTTTATCAGTTATAGTCATCGAAAATATTGCTTGACTTGTTGTTAAAGGGATTTTATTAATAGCAACTTGTCCTACTGATGCATACATAGACAATACTAATGAATCCTTTGGAACTATCCAAGCAGTTGAGTTTTCTAAGCCTTCTTGAGTTAATGTCTTCTGAGTCCAATAAATATACTTTCCTTGTTCAGTCATATCAGAGATACTTAAAAAAGGGATTTCTCCAGCATAATATTTTTTATTTGTAGATTTTGGTGTTCCACCGGCTCTGCCCTTTTCGTAAAAAGAACTCAAAGTGTTTCGGTGCATAGGAATTTGCGAAAAAAGTTTATCGCTAATTATTTTCTTTTTAATAATTAAATCCTCAATGATTTTGTTTTGGGATTCAATACGCTTGTCAATTAATCCAAGCATAGTTGATATTTTTGTCATTTCTTCTATAGAATCTGGATACTTAATATCTGCATTCGAAACTAAACTCCATTCTGCTCTAGGCATTTTTGTTCCACTCGAAGTGCTTGCTATTTTCATAAAATATTCTGTTTGTAGATAGTAAAATAAATAACTATTAAGCATTGCAGAGCTATGCAATGCCCATATTTCTGTAGAGCAAACACCGTTAAAATTTGAAAACAAAAATTTTCTTAAATATGGTCTTAATTTTCCAAAAAGAACATCTCCTTTGAAAAATTTTGTTTTTATAGATTTTTGATTCTTAGCTTTAAATATTTCTAGCATCCTACAAGAATCTTGTTCTATACTTTCTAATTCTATACACGGAAAATCTTGCTTTTCTTTTAAAGGATTATATTTGCCTTTACGTAAGAAAACAACAACACCTAATTTATTTTTTATATAACTATTAGAATAATTCTCAAATCTCAAATTGGGAACATTAGGGATTTTATTGATTGTTTTTTCACTCATTAGTCATCCTCTCCTCACAAACCTAATTCCTTAAGATAGCCTTCAATTTCTTTATCAAGTTCCGCCCTTTGAGCTTCTAATTCTTTAATTTCTGCCATTACAGCATGGATATCAATTTGCTCTTCCTCCTCAAATGTATCAACATAACGAGGAATATTTAAATTATAATCATTTTCCTTAATCTCTTCAATATTAGCTAAATGACTATACTTTTCAATTTCTTTTCTATTTTTGTATGTATCAATAATTTTATCAATATCACTATTTCTTAAACTATTTTGGTTTTTGCCTTGTTCATATTCTTTTGATGCATCAATAAATAGAATATCATGATTCAATCTTCCTTTCTTAAATACTAAGATACAAGCAGGGATACTTGTTCCATAAAATAGGTTTGCAGGAAGACCGATTACAGCATCAAGTAAATTTAGATCAATTAATTTTTTACGAATTTCACCTTCGCTTGCTCCTCTAAACAAAACACCATGAGGAAGTACCACA
>CAJJXN010000002.1 GCA_905197115.1 uncultured Bacillota bacterium
TTCTCTTGTTTGTGGCATTACACCATCATCCGCAGCCACCACAATAATAACAATATCGGTAATTTGAGCTCCACGAGAACGCATTTCAGTAAAAGCCGCATGTCCTGGAGTATCAATAAATGTAATTTTTTTGCCATTAATCATGGTTTGATAAGCACCAATATGTTGCGTGATTCCACCAAACTCTCCCGCCACGACTCTTGACTTTCGAATTGCATCTAAAAGTGTCGTTTTACCATGGTCAACATGGCCCATAATCGTTACTACCGGAGGTCTTTCCATTAACATACTTTCATCATCTTGAATTACAATATCTTCAAAATTTTCAAGTTCAACTACTTTTTCTTTTTTTACTTCATAACCATATTTTAAACACACAATTTCAATTAAATCATCGTTTAGTGTGGTATTTACAGTTACCATAATTTTTTCTAAAAATAGACATTTTACGACTTCTACAGGGGTGAGTCCCAATTTTTCAGCCAATTCAGTTACTGTTAATGTATCTGAATAAACTAAAACCCCATCATTTAATTTTTCCTTGAATTCTTTTTTATTTAAATGATGATTGTGAGAAACATTTGAGATTAAATGATCCTTTTTATTGTTTGGTCTAGTTTTTTTCTTCATAAAATACACTCCCTTCTTTTATGTTTTCTATCCATTTTTTAGCTAAGTTTTTATCCACAATTCCTAAAGAAGAAACATCCTTGTGTATAATTTGTTTAAAATCTTCTTTTTGGAATGTTACAAACACAGGTATTTTATAAAACTGGCATTTATCCATTATTTTTTTAGCACTTGCTTGTCCAGCATCTAACGCAAGAATGACTACAAACACCTGTTTTGATTGAATTTTTTTTAATAATTGTTCGCCAAAAACAATTTTTCGAGCTCCTAAAGCAATTTGTAAAGTTGAAATTGCTTTATTGTTCATTTATGATAATATTTTTGATTTGTTCATATACTTCTTGAGGAATTTCACATTCTAATGCTCTCGCCAAACTTTTTTTCGCAATCGCCATTTCTAAAACTTCTAAATTTTTACAAATGTAAGCCCCTCTTCCATTTGCCTTTGAACTCAAATCAACAAATACTTTTCCTTCATTATTTTTTACAATTCGTAATAATTCTTTTTTAGGAACTCTTTGTTGTGTGACAACACATTTTCTTAATGGAATTTTTTTAACCATGTGTTCACCTCCAACTTATTTGTCGTAATATTCTTCAAATTCGTCAAAGTCAATTTCATCATCGTAAAGATTTTCTTCTTCCATTTCTTCTTCTTCAATACGGGCTAATTCTTCTTCTGTATAAACTGGTAAAGCAATAGAAGGTTTAACTGCTGCTTTTACTTTTTCTTCTTCAACTTCTTTTTCAACATTTTCTTTAGTATATTTCTTGTAAGATTTCTTTTCAGTAGGTTGTGTAGGAGTTGGTTTTGAAGCAAGTGCTTCTTCTAATTCAGAAAATGCACTTATTGTAGAAGAATTTGTTTTTATTGGACGAACTTCTTCTTCCTCATTTTCAAGAGTTGGTTGAGCAAGCACTTCTTTTTCCACAACAACCGGTTTTTCTTCTACTACTGGAAGCGTATCTTCAACCGTTGGAGTCACAGTTGCACGAACCATAATTCTTGGTGCACGACGTTTTGCTTCTTCCATTACTTTAACATCTTCCACATTTTGATAGTCAACACTCAAACTGATTGCATCTTTTTCAGTTTTGATGTCAATTTTATAGCCTGTTAATTTTACAGCTAAATTAACATTTTGTGCTTCTTTTCCTATCGCTAATGAGTATTGATCTTCTGGCAAAACGGCCACACAGCATTTTTCATTTTCACCATTTAATTTCACGCCGATGACATTAGCAGGCTTTAATGCGTCTGCAATAAATAAAATTGGATTTTCACTATAATTAATTACATCAATTCTTTCTCCACCCAATTGTGAAATAACTCTTTGAATACGAGCACCTCTTGGACCAATACATGCACCACTTGGATCAATATTAATATCTTTTGTAGAAACAGCTACTTTCGTACGAACTCCTGCAATACGAGAAATGGCTTTAATTTCAACAATGCCTTCATATATTTCATTAATTTCTTGTTCCATTAAACGTTTTACAAAGCCAGGTGCTGTTCTAGAGACTACAATTTGTGCTCCTTGAGCTTTATGATCTACATCTTCAATATAAACTTTAATTTGTCTTCCAGGAATTAAAGATTCATTTGGTAAACAATTAGACTTTGAAAGATAAGCGTATGTGTTATTTAATTTGATTAAACAATGAGTTGGTTCGACTTTTTCAATCACACCAATAACGATATCATGAATTTTATCTTTGTATTGTTCAAAAATGATTTGTTTTTCAGCTTCTCTTAATTTTTGTTTAAAGACATTTTTGGCTTGTAAAGCGGCTGCACGTTGAAATGCAGATGTATCAATCGGAGTTTCCATAACATCTCCTACTTTATAATCTAATCCTGTTTGTTCTTTCGCTTCTTCAGGATCTGTTTCAAAAACATCATCTTGAATTTCTTCCACAACATTCTTCACTTTAAACATCGAGATTTCTCCCGTTTGTTCATTAAAGTCTACACGAATAATACTATCCGTTTCATCTCCACTATATTTAAAATAAGCTTTTTTTAAGGCTTCTGCGATGGCATCAATAATGACATCTTTTGATATTCCTTTTGCTGAAGATAATTCTTGAATTGCATTTAATAATTCTTTTGCATTGATTGCTTGATTCATACTTCTTATTCCTTTCTTGACTAAAATTTGATGGCTAAATGTGCATCTTCAATGTTTTCATATGAAATGACGATTGTTTTTTTTCTCGTTTTATCTTTATATTCGATTGTGATATTTTCTTCATTTACCTCAATCAAATCCCCTTCAAACGATTTTTTAGTTTGAAATGGTTCTTTTAAATCTACGTGAATATAATCATGAATTGCTTCATAAAAATCTTTCTTTTCTTTTAAAGGTCGTTCCACACCCGGTGAGCAAACTTCCAAAATATATTCATGCTCAATTGGATCCAGTTGATCTAATAATTCACTTACCTTTTCAGAGATTTTTTCACAAGTATCAAAATCCATTGTTTTATCTTCTTTTTCAATACTTACTCTTAAAAAATAATGGCCTTCTTCTTTGACAAAACAAAGATCATATAAATGTAGTGAAGCCTCTTCAACAATTTTTAAGATGGGTTCTTTTACTTTTGAAATGATTTCTTTTTCCACAATTTCACCTCTATTCAAAACAAAGAGTGAGGTTTCCCTCACTTCTTGCTTATATTTTATCACATTTAATGAATAGATACAACCATTTTATGCTTGATGTTGCAATAATGCATAAAGTTTTTTGCCTCGTTTTAAAACACTATATACACCATCAATTGCATTTGCTGATGTCAAAATAAATGCTTCGTCACTTATTTTTTCTCCATTAATCGCAATGGCCCCATTTTTAATAAATTCTCTCGCTTCTCTTTTACTAGATGCTAATTTTGTCTCAATTAAAGCATCCACGATATTAATTGGTTGAGAAACACCTACCGTCGTCACACCTTCAAGAACTGTTTTTAGTTCCTTTGCTGTTAAAGATTTAAAATCTTGTTTAAATAATACTTCGCTCATTTTAACGGCTTGATCGGCTGCAGCTTTTCCATGAATTAATTTTACAATTTCATAAGCCAAGATTTTTTGTGCTTTTCGACTTCCAGGATCAGCTATAAAATCTTGTTCTATAGTAGTTAATTCTTCTGGTGTTAAGAAAGTATAAATTTTTAATAATTTTATTACATCTGCGTCTGCAATATTATAAAAATATTGATAAATTTGGTATGGATGTGTCTTTTCTTCATCTAACCATAACGCACCAGAAGCAGATTTGCCAAATTTTGTTCCATCTGATTTTGTCAGTAATTGTAAAGTCATTCCATATACTTGTGCGTCAGGTCCTTCTACTTTTTTAATTAAATCAAGACCTGCCGTAATATTTCCCCATTGTTCACTACCACCAATTTGAAGTTTTGTTTGATGTGTTTTATGCAAATGTAAGAAATCAATAGATTGAATAATCATATAAGAAAATTCTGTAAATGAAATTCCTTGTTCTAAACGACTCGCTACTACATCTTTACTTAACATGTAATTAATGGTGAAATTTTTTCCATAATCACGCAAAAATTCAACAACAGAAATATCTTTTAACCAATCATAGTTATTCACTAATAATGCCTTATCTTCGCCTTCAAAATCTAAAAAACGAGCCAATTGTTTTTTGATTCCTTCACTATTTTCAATTGATTTTTGAAGAGTGAGCAATTCTCTTTCATTTTTTCTTCCACTAGGGTCTCCAATTAAACCCGTTCCTCCACCAACTACAGCAATTGGTTTATGATGATGTTTTTGAAAATGTTTCATAATTAAAATTGGAATTAAATGTCCTACATGTAAAGAATCAGCAGTTGGATCAAAACCACAATAAAAACGAATTTTTTCTTTCGCTAATAAGTCGGTCAATCCCTTTTCATCCGTAAAATCTTTAATAAATCCACGATATTTTAATTCTTCTAATAATGTCATTTCTTTTTCCTCCTCAAAAAATATAAAAAGCGCCCTCTATTCTAAGGACGCTTTCATAAACGTGGTACCACCTTAGTTTATTTGCTTTGAACAAATACACTCTTTTCTCATTAACGCTAAGTCACGATAAGTTTAATTTAAGGTGTATCAACAAATTCTTTTTACCTTTTTTCACCACGACGAAGGCTCTCTATAAAAAAGGAGTTTGTATCTTCCTTAACTTATATTATGTATTATACAAATAATTTTTGATTTTGCCAACCTTTATTTCGTTGTTCCTCTTGAAACAAAGGTAAAAGGCAATTTTTCTTGAATAATTTGATTTGGATTTTCGATTAATGTTGCTAAAACTTCCATTCCTTTAAATCCTAAGCCACGCATATCAATATCAAACGATGATAATTTTGGACGCGTAAGTTCACTATATTTTGTACCAATCATCGCCATAATTTCAATATCATTTGGTACATCTTTTTTCAAATCCATGGCTGCATTTAAAGCGGCAATTGCAATGGAATCACGAGCAGCAATATAAAATCCCTTTTTTTGATTAGCAAAATGTCTTTTCATAATAGGATAGGTTTCTTTATAAGAATCAGGAACAGCAATTATATTATTAAATTCTTTACCATATTTTTTATATGTTTCTTCGATTGCACTTAAAATTCTTTTTTCTAACTTTCCACTTGTAACCTTTAAAAAGAAAACCTCTTCTTGTTTTTTTAACAAGCATTCTTCTACAATTTCACTAATTTGATTTTTATAATGCCATGTGACAGAAGATTTGGTCTTTAAATCCAATCCAATCGTAACCGTTGGGATGGAATAATCCGTTAACACTCCCACGTCATGCTCATCTAAGTAATCATTAAATACAACGACTCCATTTACTCGTAAAGATAATACTTTGTTTAAAACTTTTTCTACATCTGCGCGGTCTTCTGTTGTAAAAATCAAGCAATCATAGCCATATTTCTTCGCACAATCCATTAGCCCAGCAACCACATGTGAAATATAAGTATAATTGATTTCTGGAACAATAATCGCAACATTGGTTGATTTTTTGGTAGCTAAACCTTTTGCAATCGCATTTGGCTTATAATTTAATTCTTTAATGGCATCTAAAACTTTTTGTTTCGTAGCCTCTGAAACATTGTCTTTGCCATTTATTACTCTTGAAGCGGTCGCTAAAGAAGTATGTGCTTTAAAAGCAACATCATAAATAGTAGCTTTTTTTTGTGTGTTTGCCATAATTATCAACTCGATTCCTAAATCTATTATAGCATATATTTTTCAAACTTGACTATATTTTATGATAATTAAGATAATTTTGATTTTTTTTGTTTTGGAGAAGATTTTTTATAGTTTGAATTACTTTTTTTAGAAGAAAAAAAATCATATTCATCTTCATCAATGATATTATCTTCATCGTCCTCTTCATCCACATAATCATCTTTCCATTGATTCATTTTATCAATTGTTTGGTTCGCTAAATCATTCAACTTTGATTTTAATTTATTTGAATAAGTCACAGCTAAAACACCTACACTCATTCCCATAAAAAAACTCATTATTCTTTTCATTCAAGGACACCTATCTTTCTTCTTTATTAGTATGTCCCAATTTTGTAAATCAATGTAAAAAGGCAAAAAAAAAGCCACTTGCGTGGCCCACTTAAAATTAACTAGATCTTTTGAATATTTACAGCTCTAGGACCTTTTTCAGTGTCTTCAACATCAAAGCTTACTTCTGTTTCTGGATCGATTGTTTTGAAACCTTCCATAATTAAACTAGAATAATGGAAAAAGATGTCTTCTCCATCAGCTGGTTTAATAAAACCATAACCTTTTTGTTTGTTGAATGTTTTAACTTTACCTGTCATTTAACCAAACCTTAAACCTTTCATTTATTGCAATTTTCACTGCTACTATTATTTTATCACATTAATTCATTTATTCAACAAAAAAATGTATTTTTCTTGGATTTTTTGGCGATTTTTGTAATATATTTCAATTTATTAGAATTCACTTTGTTATTTTTTTTATTTCATAGTAAAATAAATATAAATAGAAAGGGTTTTTTATGAATCGAAAAAAAATCAAATCCATTACTCTAGCAGCTATTTTTGCAGCTATCTATCTTATTATGAGCGCTTTAAGTTTAATTATACCTGTTTTAGATGGGGTCATTTTAATCATCATGCCAATTTTTGCAACCTTTTATGCGGCTAAATATTCTTTTAAAGAAACTTTTCTTTTTAACTTTGCAACGTTGATATTATGCTTTTTAGTGACGGTTTCTGATCCTTTCTTTTCACTTCTTTACATTTTCCCTACTTTAGTTGTAGGAGATGTATTTGGTCTTCTCTATAAAAAGAAAGTTCCCTATATTACTTCTTTTTTTATCTTAACTCTTATTTATGTATTAACCAATTTATTTAGTTTTTATTTAACTAAAATCATCTATGAAATTGACTTATTAAAAGAATTATTTAATAATCCTGGTTTTATTAACGATTTTTCTTTATCTTTTTTATTGATATTTAGTATGTTAGAAGCCTTTTCTTGCCAAAGAATTGTTACTAATGAATTGCAAAAATTTAATCTTTATCCAATTAAAGAACAAAAAATTCCTTATTATAGTTACTTTATCAATTTAATAATTGGTATTTTTTGTGTTATTTCTTTGTTTTTTTGGACAAATCTTTATTTATTTTTATTTTTACTTTTTATGAGTTTATCAATTTTTTCAATTTATCGATTCTTTCAGTCTTCTTCACATCGTCTCTTATATCTATTTCTACTTTTATTTTATTTTATATTTTCAAGCATTCCTTTAATCGCGAATCAACATTTAATTTATATTCCACTCTTCATTCTTATACCAACTTTTATATTACAAATTGTATATTTATGTCAAATAAGGTATAATAATGAACATAAAGCAAAAAATATAAAAAGAAAAGAGGGATAAAATGGGCGAAATATTTACATTTTTTAAAAATGCTACGAAAGCATTGCTTTTTTCTCCTTTTTATTTACTTTACTTTTGTGTACTAATACTGAAATCTTTCGTCTTATTTTTCATTGGAGAGTTTCATTCTTTTATAGGCATTTTTAAACATAAAAGTTATGATAAACCTAGTCATAACATTTATGAGAGACGTTTGAAACTATGCAAAGAAAAAAATGCCACTTTTGATGTTTTAAAAGAATTAAATAGGCGGAAATCTTTGTAATGTTTGAAATTTTCAAATTAAATGAAAAAAGTAAAAAAGCTTTATTAGTATTAGTCGCATTTTTTGTTATTATCTTATTAATCTTTGGATTTATTTACATGATGATTGATCGTCATATGAAAAAAAATGCCAAAAAAATAGATAGTTATATGGTGGATTTATGTCGTTATCGAATTGTTACCAATCCTTATCAGTTTGTTAAAGCCGTAAAATATTATGAACAAAGAAATTTACATAAAGAAATTAAATGGGCCGTTCGCATTTTATTAATTAGTTTAGTATTAATTGGTGTTTATTGTATCTTATCTACTCCTGAAACAACAAAAAAAGTCTTTAGCAGTTTCTTTGATTTATTTCCTCGTTTTAAATGGCAAACAATTAAGTCAGTGAATGAAGATTTAAAAGAAGCAGGCAAGCCATTAATTAGTGGTATCTCTTGGATGCCAGACTCCCTTATTCCTCAAGTACGTTTTAAAAAAATTCAAGCCAATGATATAAATATTTATATTTCTTCTGCTTTTTATATTTTACTCATTGTTATATTTATTAAAATTACAAGTGCTACATTAAGTTACCATGCTCGTATTCGTCGAGGTATTGAAAAATCAAAAACAGTATTTACAAAGAGTTTAGATGAAGTGAATTTTGAAAGTTTTACAACTCCTATTTCTTCTATTAATGAAATTCCAGTTAATAACACAATTCCTTTAGAAAATGAACAAAAAAATGAGCCTTTAACCTAAGGCTCACTTTTTTTAAATAAAAATGCAATCTATAAGGATTGCATTTTTTGTTTAGTTCATTAAGCAGTAAGTAATCAGCAACATTTAATGGTGTGATATCTTCAAATGTTTCACCATAGTGGAATTCAACTTTTTGGTTGAATACATAATAAGGAACATCACTAAGATTTGATTCATAATAAGCAATTTCAGTGTAATCAATTGAAATTGGTGTATTATCTTTGTCATATACAGCAATTAAATGTTGTCTAACACCTGGTTCTTCTTCATCTTCTTGAGAGAATGCTAAGTTGATATAAACAGTTGTATTTCCTTTTTCATCTCTTGTAGCTGCATAACGAGCATTGTTGTAATTTTTACCGATAACACTTGAGTAAGCTTGAACCATGCTATCTCTTAAATCAACTGCTGTTTCTGCAGTTACTTTTGCAGAATAAGCACGAACTGAATCTTCCACAGTTGTATCTTCATAATCTTGAAGTGTATATTTGTGCCATTCTTTTGTACCATTTACAGTAAATTCGTAGTTACCTTCTTGTTTTGTATAATTCAAAGCATATAATTCTTGTTTAGAAGCTGTTTCAATCGCTGTTTCAACACCTGTACCATAAACAAGTCCTGAAGCACCATAAGCTTCTCCTGTATAATGTCTTAAATTTTCTTCGTTTACAATTGTGTAACCAGCACTTGAACCGGCATTGAATTGAATTGTTTCTACAACATGTGTAGAAGTTGCTGTAGCAGTAGTTGCTTCTGTTGTTTTAATGACTGCTGAAATTTCTGTATCCGATAATTGATTAGCAACATTAATTTCTTCAACTTCAATATCTGGGAACCATTCAGCATAGTCATTTTCATTTAAGAATGTACCATCATAATTTCCTTGGCTTGCATAACCATATTTATAATTGTTATTAATTTCAATTAATTTATCTCCAAAATTATTTTTTAATTGTTGGAAATTTGTAAAGGATGCAAGTTGGAAAGTTCCTTTTACTTCTTTACATACAACTTCATATTTAATTGAAAGAACATTTCCATTTGCTAAATTTGTTTTTTCTTCTAATTTGAAATTGTATTCAGAACCTTTTTTAGTTGCTTTAAAACTTTCATTTTCAGATTCATTTGCTTCTCTTAGTTCACCAATGAATTCTTTATCTACACCAGAGTATAATAAATCATTTAATTGAGATCCTGCTCTTGTCTTTTTATAAGAAAAAGTTGCTTCTCCACTATCTGTTTCATCGTGTAAAGTATATGCTTTGCTAACTTTACGGAATGTTTGTTCAACAACATTCCATTCTTCATCGGCAATTAAAGTTTCATAATGTGCTTTACCAGTTGAAATAGCAACATGATTATCATGAATTTTCTTATTCATTTCATAAGAAATCGTAACATCACCATATTGTTCATTATACTGATATTGACTAGTAGATTCCTTTACTGTTGTCAAATTTTTACCCATTTCTACTAAATTTAGTAAGATTTCTGAGGTTCTTTCTTTTCCAACTGCTTCAGTAACAACTTTTTTTTCACATCCAGCCATTAATGGAAGAGCCAAAGCAGCCAAACTTGTAAACATTAATGTTTTCTTATTCATTTTTGTTTCCACCTTTCTTTTTCAAGTTTATATAATAGGATACCATAAAAGAACTATAGAGTCAATTATTTATTTTTATTTGTCTCTTATCAGAGCATTAAAAAAAGAGTTCAAAGACTCTTTATTTTTTTAAGATAATGGATTGCCAATAGGTACTACTTTGCGTAATATCATCATTTACTTTATTTTTTATTTTATTAATATGCTTACTACCTCTTACGACAAGTTCATTTGAAACAACCACGCCTAAATCCTTGAATTCATCTCCAATGGATGAATAATCAAATGGGGCACAAGAAAAAATATCGGCATAAATATTTTTCGTTTCATAATTGTAATGAAGAGCAATATGACTTTGCGCAATAATAATGATCGCAGATAAATATTTTGGATCTTTCGTTGTGCTTTTTAATACCGTTGCTCTTGTAATAGGATCCATATTGATTTTAGTCACTAAATTTTCTAAAAAATCAAAAAACATCTCCATTGTTGGCTCTTGTTTAGCTTGCATATTTAATAAAATATGAGGTCCAAAATCGGTATCTGCATTATAATTAATCATATCAAAAGTGCAAATATCTCGATTGCGTACAGCAAAATAAGATGCCTTTGTATCAAATGGAAGTTCATCTAAAAAGAAATGATAAATGGCTTGTTCATCAAATTCTTTTTCAAAAAATACATCTACAAAATAACATGAACGCAATGGAAAAGTATGAATGGTGATATGACCACCTTCAAGCAACATCCTAGCTGTAACACCTACATCTTCTTTTACGCTTCCATAATAATAAGGTAATAATTGCGGTGGTTCAATAGGGCGCAATTGAAACTCATAAGCTAATTGATTTAATAATTCATTGATTAATTTAATGTCATCTAATTGACGAAAATTGGCTCCGTAACAATCTAACATAATGTGTTTCATCTTCATTTCCTCCTACTTTCCTTGCTTTATAATCATTTTCTTAAATACTTCATATAACGTTTTTAAGGCTAACCATGAAGTAATTGAATTACAATCTAATTTTGGCGATACTTCTACAATATCAAAAGCTTGAATTGGAAGTTTTTCAAATAAAGAAGTAATTAATTGCATTACCATATAAGAAGAAGGTCCAAACGCTTCTGGTGTTCCTGTACCGGGTGCAAAAGAGGGATCGTTAATATCAATATCATAAGACAAATAAATAGCATAACGATCATCATATTTTTCAAGCAAATCTTTTAAGATGGGTTCAATTCCATTTTGAAGCATAAAAGATGCGGTATATACTTTTATTTCTGGGTGTTTTAGAAAATAATCAACTTCTTGTTGTTCAAACCCACGAATTCCGATTAGAGTAATATCTTTAGGATGATATCCTGCATCAATACTTCTTTTATTTGTACAAGCATGGGAGAATTTTGAACCATCATATTCTTCACAAATATCTGGATGAGCATCTAAATGGATAATTGCTGGGATTTTATTTTTTTCTTTACAATAAGTTAAAAAAGATGCCTGTAATG
This sequence comes from uncultured Bacillota bacterium, assembly GCA_905197115.1. GTDB lineage: Bacteria > Bacillota_I > Bacilli_A > RFN20 > CAG-631 > Caccosoma. Next base: position 11,703 of record CAJJXN010000002.1, read on the forward strand.
GGATACTCACTGAATGATCGCCACCGATAAAAATATTAAATTTATTCGTTAAAAAACGTTGATAACTTTCTTTTTTTAAATAATCAAAATAGTGATCACATTTGTTCAAATCCCCTGTATCATAAAGGCGAATTTGAGTCAAATCATCTCCATCCATAGATAAAGGTGGCAAATAAGAAGACAATTCACGAATCATTTTTGGTGCCAAACTAGCTCCACTTCCACAAGAACATCCTTCATCATACGGAATCCCTGTTAATAATACATTGCTTTCTTCTATATTTAATGTGGTTAATCCTCTAAAAGGCTTTTCTTCCATACTTCCTCACTATCCTTTTACACAATGTATAATAGTATATTTTTTTGATTTGTCAATTAAAATTTATGGATCAAACCATTTTTTGGCAATAAAAAAGAACATTCTTTTAAAGAATGTCCTTTACATTTTCTTTTTATTTTTCTTTAATAAGTAATCCATTACCTACTAAGCCTAAAACACCACATGCTAAAGTTACAATTATTGATAAACCTAATGCGCTGAAATCTTTAACAATTTTATTCCATTCATTCACATACATAATATTTCCTACTAATGAAACAGCTGCAACGACAACTAAAAGGAAAGTTAATAGCATACCTAATGATTTAGCAGACATTTTTAATTTTAAAATTTTAAAATGTTTCAATAAGCCAATTAATACAACAAGCAATAATAAAGAAGCTAAAACAATTAAGGCAATTTGTGTAAAGCGCATCATATTGTAAGAAGTCAATAGTTCTTCTGACATTTTTTCGGGTGCCTTTAAAAACTCAGACATTTGTGTTGTTTTTGTGGTTGTTTGATTTAGTATAGTGAATTTGAAACTTACTGCTGGTAAAGTAAGCGCAATCAAAGCACCAATTCCTGCTAAAGCTTCAAGTAACCAACCAATTAATTTTTTCATATTTTTTTCCTCCTATGCAAATTAAAAAAATCTAATTTAATTATATCTACATTGATTAGTATTATCAATATTTTATGAATCAAACGCTTAATTTGTATAAATAATTCCACAAAAAAAGCAAAAAATGTTGAATAACAACATTTTAAGCTTTATAAACTATCATACTTTTCTCTTGCTAAAACTAAAGTTTCATAATTATAAACATACGTTTTTTCTTCTAAAGTTAAAGTAGCATATAACTCTTCTGCTTTTTCAATAGCAGGCAATGAACTTGCAGTTATTTTTGACCCAATACTCGCGATTGCTTTAATTGTTGGATAACTTTTTATATAATCGATATAAGAAAAAATTTGACTATTTTCGAAACACTCCACTTCCATTTGACTTGAATCTTTTTTCATTTTAAATTGAAGATGTCCATTATAATAAGAAGTATAAAAAGTTGTTGTATATTGAGTTAATCTTTCAATAGCTGCCACATGTGGAAAATTATAAGTAGATTCTTTTGTAGAATCAGCCGTAAACACAGCAATATCTGGTTGAATGATTTTCAAAAGATTTTCATTGCTTGCCGTTTCCGAACCATGGTGTCCTGCTTTAAAAACACTTACTTTTTCAAGTTGATTCAATTCAATTAAAGAATCTTCTCCCTCTTTTTCTAAATCTCCTGTAAAAAGATAACTCCAATTTTGATACTTTAAGAAAGTGCAAATGGAATAGTTATTTAAATTTTGTGTATATTTTTCATAAGGAATATCATAAAATTTATTTTTTAAAAATTGAAATGTAAAATCTGGAGCGATACTCCATTTTTCCATTTTTAAATCAAAAATATCTCGAATCGTATAATATTTTGTTCCCTCTTGAATTTTAGCATCTCTTAATTCGTTATATTGAGATTGCAATTGAGTTATAGCATTTTTATTCGTTAAATTATCATATCCAGCACCTAAGTCAACAATCGTTTTAAAGGAAAAATCTTTTAATACTCCGGGTTGATTGGATAATCCAACAAATCCTGCAATATGATCTTCATGACCATGTGTCGCTATCATCAACTCAATGGTATTATCTTCTACATATCGTTTTAAATAAGGAACGATGATTTCACTTCCTGCACGTTTATTTCCACCTGCGTCAATTAAAATTTCATAATTACCATAATCAATTAAAATGCAATCCCCTGAGGCATTTAAATCCAAATAATGAATCGTTAATTCTTCTTCTATACCATAAATATATTCATTTAAAACGGAAGAAGAAAGAGATGAACTATTGCTAATAGATGAACTTATTTGATTTGACGAAGAAATACTCTCCTCAGATTTTTTTATTAAGTCGCATGAAGAAATTAATAAACTTAAAAAAGGAATTCCAAAACTCAACCATTTTTTCTTCATTTTTATCCACTCCTACATCCATTATAGTATACAAGACTTTCCGTCATTGTTCAATTTTGAATATAAAAAAAGATGATTCTATCATCTCATTTTATAAAGCTTTGCTTTTTGAAATTTTTTTACATTTAATTTCTTTTCTTGATAAAGCTGTAAGCATAATTTCAGCACTGGCAATATTCGTTGCAAGTGGTGTATTCGTCACATCGCATAAACGAAGCAAAGCACTTACATCGGGTTCATGTGGCTGACTTGTCAAAGGATCTCTTAAAAAAATAACTAAATCTAATTGACTATCAGCAATCATAGAACCAATTTGTTGATCTCCACCAAGTGGACCACTTTTTAAACAAGTAATCGATAACCCTGTGTGTTTAATCACAAGTGTCCCTGTTGTTCCCGTCGCATAAATTTCATGATGTTTCAATGTATTTTTATATATATTTGCAATATGAATCATATCTTCTTTTTTCTTATCATGGGCAATTAAAGCAATTTTCATAATCTCATCTCTCTTTCTATTTTCATTTTATCATTATATGCAAGTAATTGCAAAAAAAGCGATACTTTTGTACCGCTTTTTTTTACTTTTGATTAAAAGTCCAAGTGAATGGCTCGTAATCTTGTTCACCTTTTACAATCATTTGATTGGAACTATTGATTGTAGCCGTTTGGAAATCAAAATAACCTTTGTTATCACTTTGTGTTTTAAAGATTAATTTATTAGAAGAATCAATTTCATAAGTGAAAGTGATTGTTATTGAACCATTTGAGAATGTTCCATTTCCTTTACCATCAATGGTTATTTCAATTGAAGAAGCAATTGTACTTACCCATTCTCCTGCAAAAATATCCCCTTGTGGAATATCAGGAATTTCTGGTGTATAACCATCCTTAAGGAAATGATATGTATTTCCTGCAATTGTTCCTTTAAATTCATTATTTTCATTTGAAGCAGCTAAACTATAAACCGAACCAAAATGAACACTTAATGTAGTTCCATTAAAAGAACATTTGCCTTCTTTCACTTTTTTCCAATCATTGCCATCTTTTGTAGTTTCAAATAACATCGCAAATCCATAACCTGTAACTTCTAACTTATAATCTTTTGTTTCAGAAGTAGTTTTATCAAAGTATGTACCATGTAAAGCTTCTTGAGAAGTAAGTGTATATGTTTTTTGAGCATAATCTAATGTGACACCAAAATAACTTCCATCATTTAAAATGATTAATACTTTTTCATCATCAATTAAATAAGTAACTTCTTCTTCATTAAATTTTACTCCACCAACGCCATCAAACTCAATGGTGTCGTTACCGTTTTTAAAGCTTCCATATTCCGCACCTAAAGCCACTACTGTGTTTTCTTCGATTCGATAAGTTTGCACTTGATTACCCACGGTTAAATAAATAATTTCACCATTTGCAAGTGTTCCATCTAAAGTAAATGTTTTTAAAGCATTATTTTGAACTAAATATGTTTTTTCTTCAAAAACGAACAAAGCAGTATTTGAATCAGCAGTCATGTAACTTGTTTTAAATTCACTTCTCGCAAATACAACTTTTTTACCTTTAAATGAACCAAAGAATACATCTTGTGTCTTATCATATTTTACAGTTCCTGAATTACCACTAAAAGATAGTTTAAAGGTTACACCATCATTTTCTCTAATAAATCCACCAGGAACGGTATACGATAAATTGTTAAATTCTCCTCGACCATCATTAAATAAATCAATCCAACCCAAGTGAGAATAATATTTTCCTAAAAAAGGTTCTCCTGTATAATCAGGAATTAAAGGTTTTAAAGTATAAACCATATCATAAACATCTTCACCAAAGCCATCATCAAAATGAACTTTAATCGTTCCATCTTCTTGAATGGTTCCTGTTAATGTATAAGCAAAACTGGATTTAAAAGTAAAAGTAATATTTTTATCTACGACTTTATAAGAGAAATTGTATTGAACTCCATTGTCATAATAGCCATTACCTTTCCCATCAAAATGAAGAATATTTTTATTTACATCTACCCAATCACCATACATATCGTCTACTTTTGTAAATGTATAGGTATAGTAATCTGCATTAGCATCTTCAAATTGAATCGTTCCATTTGCAAAAGTACCAAGTGTTAAAGGATACATTTCGGTTTCAAATACAAACCATTTTCCATCGATAAATTCATATGTTCCTAAAGAATAATCACCATCATAGTGAATCCATATTAAGGTTCCATCATTGTTAACAACTAATGTTCCATTTAATTCTTGAGCACCACGATATACACCCGCCACCACATTGTAATCTCTCCATCTTGCATAAAGCGTAATATCATTTGTGATTGGTAAATATGGACGATATGATTTTGTACATTCTGCGTCATAATACCAATTATCAAATATAAGAGTTGGATGTTCTGGAGTCACATTTAAAATTGGCATTGGATCGTAATCCCCATTTTCAACTTCTACTTGTGAAGTCACTGCTCCCGCATAATTTGGGTTTAAAGTTACTTTTGCTTTTGCTTTTTCAACTTTTTCAATTTCATGAAATGGTTTCAATGTTGGATATTGTCCATCTACAATATCCCAAACATCATTAGACCATTTTAAGTTTTCATTGATCCATGAAGCCACTTTGAAATTTTCAACATTTGTTTCTAAGTTTAAATCTGAAATGTTATCTCCTTCTAACAAACCATTTTGTTGAGCATAGCTATTTAAAACTAAAGTCCCATCCGATAAAGTGCCTTCTTCTAAGCCACCCTTTGGTCCATAGCCTACCACACCACCAGCATAGCTTTTATAATAAGATACTTCAGAAGGTAAAACTTTTACACTATTGACTGCGAAACTATTTTCAATTGCTGTATCGTAATGACCTCTACCGATTAAACCACCAGCAATTGCGCCTTGAGGGCTTGTTAATTCAATTTCACCTGTTGCATAAGTATTATACACAGATACCCATGGAGTTAAATGTCCAATTGCACCTCCGGCAAAAGAGCCAGCTTTAATATCACCTAAGGCATAAGAGTCATGAACATTAATAATGCCACTATAATTGCTTGTTGTACAATAACCAAATAAACCACCAGCAACAGTTGTCGGAGCAACTGCTAAAATATCTACATCCGACATACAATAGCCTGTATCTATGTAAAAATTGTTGCTTGTTGCACTATAACCAGCAATTCCACCTAAATAAGCAGTATCATACACACGACTTCCATCTTGAACAATTCCTGCATCGATATAAGTAATTTTTCCTTTTACTTCAATTCCTTCAAAAACAGAAATCATGGAGACGCCTGCCACTCCTCCAATTGCTGGATAAGAAGCTAAATCTAAAGGATTATTCACTTCTATATTTAAATTATCCATTTTAAAATTGTAAGCATAACCACTAAATACACCAAACAATCCCAAATTTGGGTTGTCATTTGTTAAAGAAGTGATTTTTAAATTTGAAATGGTGTGCCCATTTCCATTAAAATTCGCTTTAAAAGGTTTTTCTAAAGAATTGCCAATCGGTGTCCATTCTTCATTTTTCAAATCAATATCATTACCTAATTTGTAATAATCTGTTTTTGTACCAGTATAACTACTTGAATTTACTTCAGTTGCCAAATCTCTTAAATGTTTAGCAGTATATAGTACATATGGGTCATCTTTAGTGCCAGAACCTGTCACTTCCATAGGAACAGGTTTAGTAGATGATTTTTTAGAATCATCTTTATTACATCCTGTTACTACTAAAGAAAGACCTAATAAAGTATACATTAAATTTTTTACTTTCATATTTTCTCCTCCTTAATATTTTGATTATTTTAACATTTTTCACTTGACATTGCAATGGAAATTTCTTATTTCATACAAATGGATGCATAAAAAAAGTGGTTTTCCACCACTTCTTATTTTTATATTGCATATAACCATTCTTTTTGTCGAACATAATAACAAAGATGCGTAAAACCGACTTCTTTTATTATTTTTAAGTACTTATCAAATTGATAACGATAATGTGTTACTTCATGTGCATCACTTGAAAGCGTAAGTTTTCTTCCACCCATTTGATAATAAAGTTTTAAAAGATAAGTCGTATGTTCAAGAGGTAAAAAGCTTTGAACTTTTGTATTCAACTCTAACGCTTTTCTCTTTTTTATTAAAAGTTTAAAAATTTCGATTAATTTCGGTTCAAAATCCGCTATTTTTAAATTCGAATCAATTAAATAAGCGGTCTTAAATCCATAATCAACATGAGATAGTACTTGAAAATGATCCCATTCATTTAACGCCTCAATAATCAAATTAAAGTATAAATCTAACGTTTCAACAATCCCATATTTTTTAAAATAATATCCCTTATAAAAATCAATGTGAGGTGCATTGTGAATAGATAAATTAATTAAATCAAAGGGATAACGCTCACAAATTGACTTCATTTGTATTAAATGGGTACGCATATATCCCAGTTCAATACCTTTTAAAATTTGAATTTGCGGATACATTTTTTGCATTTGATTCATTTCTTTAAAATAAGCGTCAAAATCCACAAGCCAATCTTCCCCTAAAGGAAAACCAATATCGACATGATCCGTTGTTACAAAATAAGCACATTTTGCTAAAATTGCTTGTTCAATATAAGGTCTTAAAGGTTGATTAGAATCTTGGGAATAAAGACAATGAACATGTTGATCGTGTAAAACCATTTTTATCATTTCATTCACTTGTCCTTTTTAAAATCGCTTGTCCATAATTTGTATCATACATGTATAATTGATCACGATTTTCAATATAAATAAACCAATATTCATGACCTTCAGGAGTATAACCACCAATACCATAATTAATCCCAATTTTTTCATAATAAATTCGAGATAATTGAATGTTATTTAAAACAATATTTTTTTCACTCACGGTTAAAGCAACGTGCATAGAAGGTCCACCAATCGTATTAAAAGTTCCTTCCCAGTTTCCTATGAAAGCCTTAGGAATGATGACAGGTTCTTGAATCGCCATATTTGTTAAATTAATATTTGAAGGAATCATTGTAGTTCCAATCATTGAAAAAATAAAACGAATTGAACCGCCTAAAACCATTAAACTATAATCATAATAAATTTCTTTAATTTGATTATTTTCTAAAGTAATCGTTAAATTATAAATTCCGTTGGCAGAATATTCTTCTAACAAATCAATGGCAAAGAAAGTTCCCATTTGAGCGGGTAGTTGAGCTTCAAATACGTTGTTTTCTTTTTCTTGAAATAATTCAATTGCAAAGTCATCAAATTGAAAACTTGTATCCATAATACTTTTAGCGTATCCGATATTATCATCATCTCTTTTTAAGATTCCTTCATCTTTTTCATTTTCTTTATAAGTTTGATAAAAATATACTTTATCATTTAATAAAAGACTTCCATGGGGATTATCTTGATCATCACTATAAGAAGCATCTTTTGTAAAATAGTATTTACTTTTAAATAAATTATCGTTGACATTTTTTTCTACATCTACCGTGAAATTCCCATTAGATAATTCATCCAACGCTTGTTTTAAAGTTGTATGTTTAGCTGTTTTTACACAAGGTGTGGCAACAAAACCTGGCTTAGCCGTTCCATGATTGTATATATAAAATTCATATTCATAAGTATACATGATCGTCATTTTATCTTGAATTTGCTCTGCTTCTACTGTATTAAATTGAATGCGATTAATAATACTGTTAGAAAGAAAAACTTCAAATCGATCGACTAAAAGAGATTGTCCCGTAAGTACTTTTACAACTTTTTCAGCCTGACTATTTTTTAAAGTATAAGTTGTTGCTTTTTGTTGAATAAAATCAGAAGATGTTAATTGTTTAAAAGGATTTATGACATCTTCTAAAGTATAATCTTCTCCTGTATAAGGATTAAAAATATTTGTGGAATATACTACTTCATTTTGCAAATTAAGGGATGGAGTTAGTATTTTCCCATCTTTAATTTGTACTTTGACTTCAATATCTTCTTGATTAGGCAAATCATATTCGTAACTATAAAAAGTTTCATCCGTGAATGTAACATCATAACCTGAAGTTTGATCATTTTTATTCGTTGGATTGTTTTTATCATACATATGCAATTGGTAAGTTCCTTCTAGACATATGCTCGTTTGTAAAGATTGTAATCCTTTATCTATACTTTCAACTTCTTCCTTGTTTTGACGATTCGAACAGCCACATAAAATTAAAGCAAACACTAAAGTTGAAATCATTTTTTTCTTCATGTAAATAACCTCCTTAATAGTTTAAGTATAAAGGCTATGTAAGAATTTATCAATAAAAACAACGTTTTTATTCTTTTGAAACGTTGCTTTTTAATCTTATAAATAAATAGGCTAATCCTAAGCCAAGAATCGCACCTAAGGTATTTAAGATGATATCATCAATATCTGCAATTCGCATTAAAGGAATTTGTATTAACTCAATACTTAAAGAAAAAAGCATTGATAAAATAAGAATGTAGATTCCTTTTAATTTAAAAGTTAATTTAAAAAAGAAAGCAAAAGGAAGAAAAAGTAGCAAATTACCGAATAAATTTGAATACACATAATTCAAGTAAATTCCTTGTTTTAACAATTTAAGTAATCCTTTAATTGTATGAAAGGGAAAGATATTGTTATGGCTACTTTCTTTAATATAAGAAACATACATTTTTTGATCAATCATTAAAAAAGTTGGAAACACAGTTATCCATAAAATTACATAAATCGATGACACAAATAAAAATAAACTCAGTTCATGAAGCCAATTATCTTTAATTTTTTTATATCGAACTAAAACAAAAATAGGCAAAATAAGGAAAAGAAAGCTACCTATATAGATGAGTATTTGTAATTTCATAATAACACCCTTATGGATAGTTTATGTTTCTTTTTTATTTATATTCAAAACATTTGAAAGTATTGGAAGTATGAATAATCCAATTTGAATAAAAATACGTATTGAAGTCAAGAACTTCAAAGGAGGAAAATCATGAACAAAACATGTAAAATTTCGTTTTTGACTATTTCTGCTTGTTTTGGATTAAGTTTGTGTAATGGTTGTACTTCAGATAAAAAATCAAATCATACAACGAGTCAAACCATTCCACAGGCAGTTGTTAAACTAGAAACTCAACCCCATAAAGATTTTTATTTAGTCGGAGAAACTTTTGATGTAAGTGGAGCCACTTTATCTATTCAATTTGGAAATCAACAAAAAGAGATTATTCCTATTACAAACGAAATGGTTTCAGAAATAGATATGTCTACTCCAGGCATTAAAAAACCACTCGTGACGTATCGCTATCATAATCAAGACTATACTACTTCTTTTAGCATTACCGTAGCAGATTTTGTTAGTGTTAAAACGGAAGAAGAACTCACTTCAGCCATTAATGATGCTAAAAAAGACATCGTTATTTTATTAAAAAAGAAGGATACTCCTTACAACATGCATCACTTAGAAATCTTAAAAAGTTTACATTTGCGTGGCGAAGAAAATGTATCCATTCAAATAGATAGTGATCCCATTAGTTCTCAAGCAGGTATTTATATTAAAGCAAGCGATGTAACTATCGATAATTTAACAATCGAAATGAGTGAAAAATCACTGCATTCTTTAAAAGTTTCACATAATAGCCAAGATACAAAAGTAGATAATATTACTTTTAAAGATTGTACTTTTGAAGGTGGAAAAGGAGTTAATTTCCATGGCGGAAATAATATACTTCTAAAAAATTGTACAATTAATGTAGAAGACACATCTCCAAGTGTGGCCTTATCAATAGCTAGTAGTAATGTAACCATTGAAGATTGTACAATTTATCATGGAAAATGGGGCAGTATTGGTTTAATGCATAAAATTGCCGATCAAAACGCACCTGATTACAATCAAACAGTTAGTCTATACCCAGGTAATACAAAAGTGATTTTTAAAGGAGAAAATACCATTTCTTCTATTGTGTATGTAGAATATAGTGAAGAAAGTAAAAATACGATTGAAAATCTAGATTGGGAACAAGTAAAAGAAGGCACAACTTTAATATATAAAAATCCTAGTTTAAATAATCAATAAACAAGAATACTTCCATATACATTTTTTGGAAGTTTTTTTATTTAATTTTACCCTCTTTTATGGTATACTTAAAAACAAATATATAGAAAAGAAGGTATGAAAATGAAAAAAATGAAAAAATGTCTCATCCCGCTTATTGTTTTACTCGGGATTAGTGGATGTAATAAAGGTCAACAAGAAGAGTCGACTAAACCAATCAAAACCCCTGCTACTCTTTCAGATTTACAAATATTATTATCCAATACAAGTTTCCATTTAGAAGGCAATGAAACAAAACAAGCCACTAGAAAAACAATTGAAGTTATGCAAGAATTGTTTTCTACAAAAACGACCACAACCCAAGAAACTTTAATTGCTTATGAAGGTCCTTATGCTATCACGGAAGGGACTCAAGATCGTATCCATACGAATTTTGACTTTGAAAGTGATATTTTTAATCCGGTTCATAAAAAATATACTGCTTTTAGTGGAAAATATGAAAATATGTACTATGAAATTAAAGATTATGAAGGTGGAAAAGAAGACGATAAGGCTTCAAGAAAAACAATTCAAACAGAATCAAATGATGGCGATATTTCATTAGAAGATGTCACTATTTATTCAACGATGAACGCTTCTAACTATGCAAATTTTTATTTAGAAACTTATTTTGTTCCTGTTTTATCTGGAACATATTCTTTAACAGCTACTGAAACGAAAAATGATTTTAGATATACGCTTAATGCCGAAAGTAGTAAAACAGATGAATTTGGAGAAACAAGAACGGTTTCAAACATTTCTTTGGACTTTTTAAAAGATGGTTTTTTAAAATCATTTGAAATGCAATTTACAATGTATGCTAAAGATTACGATGAAGAAGGCACACTTGGTAATGAATATGTTTACACCAAAGTAACGGATACTTGTCAAATTGAAAGAGGCAAAAGACAAAAAGCACCTCAAACTCCAAAAATTGTTCCAACAAATTACTGGCTAACAGATTATGAAATTCAACTTCAAGCGAATATGCTTTTAAGTACAACGGATTGTGATGCAGATGACGTTCCTGTTGATTTTTATATTTTAGCAAAAGCAATTAATGTCACACCAGAATTAGCAATCGATACAAAACTTGAAATTATAGATAGTTCTAATCAAGATGTTATTTCTGTATCTTCAGTAGGTGTCGTGAAATCAATTGGAGGCGGAACGACAACATTAACAGTTCGCAGTGAATCGGGCATAGAAAAAACGATTGAAGCAACTGTTAAAGTTCCTGATGCAACTTCTATTCGCATTGAAATTTACTCTTCATCTTTCTTTGTGGGAGAAGAATACAACATTTTTACTTATGTAACTCCTGAAAATTCACGTGAAGAATATGATTATACGGTTTCCAATGATAACGCTAGAATTATTATGGATAAAGATAATGACCCTGTTTTAGTATGTGAGAAAGCAGGAGAAGTTACCATTACAGCTACAAGTAAAACAAATCCTTCCATTAGCGCAAGTAAAACAGTAACCATTACTCAAAAATTAACAGTTGAGGAAGTAAAAGCTAACATAGTTGGAACGTGGGTAGATGTTGAAAACAATCAACAAAAAATAACGTTTCATTCGGATAACACAGGACATTTTACTTTCTTTGAAGATAACAAACAACAAGACTACGATTTTAAATGGATTATCAAAGAATCTCAAACAAATTCTGATAATTTATTAGTTACCATTACAACTACAATGGGAAATTACAATGATAACGAATGTTCTTTCTTACTTGATGGGACAAAAATGCAAACTTATTTCACAAATGTAGATATGTATTATTTAGTCTTTAAAGCAGATTTTATAAAAGAATAGGAGAATTTTTTATGAAAAAATCAAACTTATTTTTATTGCTTCCTTTAATCTTACTTGCAAGTTGTAATACAAAAGATTCTTCAAATAGTCAATCGACTCCTTCATCTACTAGTTCATCACAATCAACAAGCATCTCTAGTTCATCGACAACAAGTAGTTCCAATAATAGTAGTAGTTCTACTATTTCAAGTTCAACATCTCATTCTTCATCTAGTTCAATTACTTCTTCGAATTCATCTTCGAGTGTTCCAACCCCAATTGATCCAATTGAAATGCCAATGAATTTAGATGAATTAAAAGTTTATCTTAACAATGAAGGAAAAACAACTTTCGTAGCGAATGAAGCCGAAAGTACTTTATCTATAGAAGAAGGTAATTATTTTTCTTACATGGGAGATGCAACAGAAGATATTAATAAAATAACCAAACAGTTTAAACGATTTGAAGGAAATTATGCAAGTGGTTCTATTGAACGAAAAATATTTGATCGTTCTAATATAAATAATGAAATTAGTAATGAAAAAATAGTTCTTGGCAATTTTTATAAGGGTACTTATAATAATGATGTTATTGACAGCACAATTTTTGAAACTGATTTATCGAATTCAAGCATTCATAAATTTCAACTTGTAGAAGAAGATACCAATTTAGAATCTTTTAAATTAAATTTAAATGAGCAAATGGCTTTTGCTTCTTCCTACTTTGAATCTTTCACTTCTTTAAATAAACAATTAAATGATTTACCAGTTAGTGCAATATATGATTTAGAACATAAAGTAGGACAAAATTTTAATTATACTTTAACTTGTTTGGGTGATAAAGAAACAGCAGCAAGTCAATTTAAATCTTATTCTGATACAATTATTTCCATTGGATTTGATAATTCTGGATTTTTAACCACTTATCATATAACTTTTAAAGAATATGGCTATGATTGGTTAACTGATGCTCATTACACCACTCCTAGCACGTTTAAAATTCTTGATTTTACCGCTAAAAAGGGAACTTTAGCACAAGCAGAACCTTTAGCATTTAATCCTTCTGATTATATGGCAACAAGCGCAACTATCCAACTCATTAATAAAGGTAGTTATGATAAAGAAATTTTAGAACCTCAAAATATTATTTTAAATACATCCTTAGGTGTAAAAGTTGAAAATCCAATACCTGCTACTGCCATTGACTTAGATTTTGAAATTATAAGTAGTAGTGATACGGATGTCGTAGGTTTAAAGTATGGTGATTGGACTGCACTTAAAATAGGAACAGCAATTTTAACAATTGCAAATTCAAATGGCTGTACCCAAACAATAGATGTAACGGTTAAAGAACCTGTTTTAACCTCTATTTCTATTTCATTAACCGAAAACATGACTACTGGCGAAGAATATTTCCTTTATATTTCGAAAACTCCATCAGATGTTACTGATACATTTACCGTAATTTCATCTGATGAAACAATAGCTAAAATTGTTGAAAGAAACGATAACATTTATGTTCAAGCACTTAAAGCAGGAACTGCAACCATTACAGTGACTAGTATTCAACATCCAAATGTTTATCAAGAAAAGACAGTAACGATTAAAGATGCTTTGAGCGATGAGGAAATCAAACAAATTATTTGTAGTCATACTTGGTTTGAAAATCATTATTATCATGGAGATTTATTATTAAACTTTAACTTAGATGGCACAGGCACCTTTCAAAAAGGTTATTATGACCCAATTTCTTTTACTTGGACGATTTCAAATAAAACGATCACTTTATCTTCTTTCTCTATCGGTGGAATTGATTTTGTAAACAATACCGTAACTTTAAATGAAGAAGGAACTGAACTTGAAATAAAATTTGAAGATGAATATGCATGGGATACGATTCAAGAAACTTTACAAATCCACGATAATTAATTAACAAAAAGAGTCAAAATTGATTTGACTCTTTTTTTGTTCTATAAATTTTTTCTTAAAAATAATTCTTTTTCTTGACCCGGTGCAAGTAAATATCCACAATCAACATACCCAATCAAACGATAAAAATGTTGAGCCGTTTCTATCTTTAAAGTAGAAACTAAAAGCCATGTATAGCCCTTTTCTTTCATTTCTTGTTCCCAAAAGTTCATGAGTATCTTACCATAACCTTTTCTTTGATATTCTTGTTTGATATAAAGTAATGTACAAAAAGGAACATTGTCCCAAAACAAATTATAACGCAATATTCCAATCCGTTGATTATTTATAGATAACACATATCCTTGTTCATTTTTTACTTTTTGATTAAATTCTTTTTTAGACAAATGTTTATCTAAAGAAAACCAAAAATCCATATCTTGTTTTTTTTACATATCTTATTTCATACTTTGTTTCTTTTTCCATGAATTGATTTTACCATTTTAATTGAATATTTGAAAAGGTTTTATTTGACAATTGATATATTTCGTTGTAAATTAAAAAGTGGGCAGTTCGAAACCATCCTGCCTTGCAATTAGGCAAAATCAAAACTAGGGATTTTATTAGCCTTTTTGCGTCTAATTGGAGGCGCTTTTTTTATGCAACGATATAGTAAAATTATACATAAACAAAAAAGAGAAATTGTTCTTTTACGTGGAAGTGGATGTATTTATAAAAAATGTACATTTTGTGATTATTATCACGATAAAAATTCAAATGAACAACAAAATTTTGAATTAAATCAATCTATTTTAAATCAAATAACGGGAGAATTTCATGAACTAGAAGTCATTAATAGTGGCTCTGTTTTTGAATTAGATGAACAAACGCTTTCTTTGATAAAAAAAATTTGCTTAGAAAAACAAATCCGAACGCTTCATTTTGAATCTCATTATTTATACCATAATAAAATCAACCAATTAAGACAAGATTTCTATCCAATTCAAATTAAAATGAAATTAGGTTTAGAAACATTTGATGAAATCTTAAGGGAAAATTTATTGAATAAAGGAATAAAAGAAAAAGATCCTGCAATTATAAGCAATCACTTTGAAGAAGCTAATTTTTTATTTGGCATCAAAGGGCAAACTTTACAATCTATGGAAAATGATATTCAATTAGGTTTACAATATTTTGAACGTATTTGCATTAATATAATGTGTAAAAATACGACAGCGATTCAACCAGATAAACAAGTTATTGATACTTTTATGCATCATCTTTATTTAAAATATAAAGACCATGAACGAATTGACATTTTAATTGATAAAACGGATTTTGGAGTAGGTGATTAATATGAATGAACTAATTTTAATATTATCTTTAATCTTTACTTTTTCCATGATTTTAGTTGCTTATCATTTTTTTGGTAAAACGGGATTATATTGTGTATCTGCTATTGCAACCATTTTAGCCAACATTGAAGTATTAATCTTAATTAAAGCATTTGGTATGGAACAAACATTAGGAAATATTCTTTTTGCAGGGACTTTTTTAATTACCGATATCTTATCCGAATGTGAAGGAAAAAAAGCGGCAAATAAAGCCGTATGGATCGGTATGTTTTCTTCAATATTATTTTTAGTTTTAAGCCAAAGCTGGTTGCTTTATCAGCCAAGTAGTAATGATACTTCTATGACTTCAATTAAAGCTATTTTTTCCAATACACCTCGAATGATTCTCGCCTCATTTGTCGTGTATGCGGTTAGTCAAATGTTTGATGTATGGCTTTATCACAAATGGTGGGATTTCACAAGCAAAAAATTTAATGATAAACGAAAATATTTATGGTTAAGAAATAATGGCTCTACTTTAATTAGTCAAATTTTAAATACACTATTATTCACACTTTTTGCTTTTTGGGGAACATATGATTTTTCTACTTTAATGTCGATATTTATCTCTAGTTATGTGATTTATATATTCACTTCTTTGCTCGATACCCCTGTTGTTTATTTAGCAAGAAAAATGCATGATAAAAAAGTTTTAAAGGAGGGAAAAACAAATGATAGTACTCATTAGTGGAACGACTCATACTGGAAAAACAAAACTAGCCCAAGAATTAATGGAAAAGTATAAAATACCTTATTATAGTATAGATCATATAAAAATGGGTCTAATTCGGAGTCATCAAACAACTCTTACGCCAAACAATGATGAAAAACTTACTCACTATCTTTGGCCAATTTTAGTGGAAATGATGAAAACCGCCATTGAAAACAAGCAACATTTTATTTTAGAAGGATGTTATATTCCTTTTGACTATTCCTCTTATTTTAGTCACGATGAACTAAAACAAATTCAATATTATTGTTTAATCATGTCAAAAGAATATATTCTCAATCATGTTGATGAAATATTAAAATTTGAGAATTGCATTGAACAAAGACTTCCCAACTCTTTAAATATACAACAATTAATTTTAGAGAATGAAAACAACTTAAAATCATGTCAAAAATATCAACTTCCTTATATTTATATTGACAAAAAATACGAAATTAAGATATCACTTTCCATTTAATTTTAGAAAGTGATTTTTTTAATATTCAAATAATATTTTTTGTTTTTAAAGAGTGTATACTTAAATTAAGGGGTGATGATATGGCTTTCTTAAAACTAATAAATGTTAATAAAGAATATGTTAGCAAAGCAGGTGCTTTTAAAGCTTTATCAGATGTATCTTTTGAATTAGAAAAGGACGAATTTGTCGTCATTTTAGGTCAAAGTGGAGCAGGTAAAACAACACTTTTGAACATCTTAGGAGGCATGGACACTTTAACCACTGGCTCTATTTATTTAAATGATCAAGAAATCTCATCTTTTAACAAAAAACAACTTACACAATATCGTAGAAATGAGATTGGCTTCGTCTTTCAATTTTATAATTTAATGCCTAATTTAACTGCTCTTGAAAACGTTGAATTAGCTACCGAAATTTGTAAAGATGCTCTGCCTCCAGGTGATGTTTTAAAAAATGTTGGGCTTGCAAATAAAATCAAATATTTTCCTGCACAATTAAGTGGTGGAGAACAGCAACGAGTAAGCATTGCAAGAGCGATTGCTAAAAACCCTAAAATTTTATTATGCGATGAACCAACAGGAGCTCTTGATTATCAAACTGGTAAAAATGTCTTAAAATTATTATACGATATATCCAAATCAAATCATAAACTCGTTATCGTTGTAACTCACAATCAAGCGATTAAAGAAATGGCAGATAAAGTTATTTATATCAAAAATGGTCAAATAGAAAAAATACAAATAAATGAAAAGCCAAAACCAATTGAGGAGATTGAGTGGTAATGAAAACATTACATAAAGTTACTAGCCGTTTATTTAAAAAACATTTTAGTCGACTTTTGACTATTATCGCCATTATTTTAGTAAGTATTGGTTTGATTTCAGGAATTGGGGAAGTAGAGTTTAAAATTAATCATGCAGCTAATGAAACTTATGTTTCTAAAAATATGTCGGATTTTTATTTAAAAAGCAATCAAGAACTAGGTTTTTCTTCTGATTTTTATAACGAATTATCCGATCAATTTGGTAACGAAAACGTTATGAAAAGTTTTAGTTATGAAGCTAAGATTGGTAAAGAAATATTTCGATTTATTACTTTAAATTTTAACGATATTTCAATTAACCAATTGACTTTAATAAATGGTCATTTTCCTAAAAATGAACACGAAATTGTCGTAGAAAAGTCAACAAAAACAAGAAATTCGTATGCTTTAAATGAAAAAATAACTCTTTTTGAAAAAGAATACACTGTCTGCGGAATTGTAGCAAATCCTTTACTTATTTATGAAATAGATGAACCTAGTTTTCAATTTTTTAATGAGCCATTAGATAAAATTATTTATTTTCATCAAGATGAACTACTCGTTTATAATGATATTTATGTCACTTTATCCAATCGAAATTTATTTAACGCTTTCAATTCTTCTTATGAAAAAGAAATTCAACTTTTAAAAAAGAATTTAATTAATCAATTTATAAATGAATCCTTTACTATTTTAACCTTATATGAAAACATCGGATTTTATTCTTTAATTTCTTATGCTCAAAAAGTAGGAATCATTAGCATTATCTTTTTAGTTTTCTTTTTATTGATAACTTTACTTGTTGTTTTTTCTACTATGACTCGTCTTTTAGAAGAAGAAAGACTTCAAATTGCTTGTTTGAAAACGCTTGGCTATCCAAAACAAAAGATTATAAATCATTATTTATTATTTGTTTTTATTGCGGCTTTATGTGGAGGCATTTTAGCCTTCGGTGTTGGACTTGGAGTCACAAAAATTATCTATTCCACTTTTAACTTACAATATACCATGCCTGCATTTCCCTTAAAAAATCATTTTCTTTATTATGGCGGAACTTTTGCCTTAATCGTACTCTCTACAGTTGGCTTAACATGGATAACAGGAAATCAATTAATATCCCAAAAACCAGTAACATTACTTGCTCATAAAGTTCCTAAGCCAGGGAAAAAAGTAATTATTGAAAAAGTTCCTTTCATTTGGAATCACCTTAGTTTTAAATATAAATCTTCTTTTCGAAATGTTTTACTTTATATAAGTCGTTTTTTAATGACCGTTATTTCTATTATTGGTTCTACGGTTTTAGTTTTAGCTGGCATTGGACTCATGGATTGCGCGAAAAAAATCAAAGATGGTGCTTCTTTAATTACAATTGCTAGTGTTTTAATTATCTTTTCAGCCATTTTATGTGCGCTTGTTATTTATAACATCACAAATATTAATGTCAGTGAACGGAAAAGAGAAATTGCTACTTTAATGGTATTAGGCTATCATGATAATGAAGTAACCAGCTATATTTACCGAGAAATTTATATCATGACAAGCATTGGGGCTATAATTGGAATTCCTTTAGGATATTTTTTCTTACAATTTGTATTTAATTTAATTAATTTTGGTTCTATTGCTGACATCAATTGGTGGAGTTGGATTCTAGCTCCTTTACTTACTTTGTTTTTCAGCTTCTTGTCGACAAAATTGCTCTATCGAAGGATAATTAAAACCGATATGAATGCTTCTTTGAAAACGCTAGAATAAAAAAAAGTAGTTTTTTATCAAAAACTACTTTTTTAGCATCTTTTTTAAGAAACGACAACCCATTGAATATATTGTAATCCCCTCGCCTTTTTTATTTTTTAAATAGTATAATTGATTTCCTTCAATTAATATAGGTAAACACGATTTTCCAAAATAAGTATCTAAATATACATTACTACTCAAGGAAAGGTTTTGTGAAAGTCTTTTAAAAGTATTAAAATCTTCTTCTCTAACATCACTTTTATTAATTATTAAAAGAATACATACATTTCTACATTTTTCATGAATTTTATCTAAAGATGCCAATTCTTGTTCAATTTCTTTTGTCAAATCTTTAAAATTAAAATCAACAAATTTAATATAGTAGCAAACAAAGTCTTTAAGAAAAGAGAATTTCTTTCTTCGATATAAATTCGTTTCTATTTCTACAAACTTATGACTATTTAAATATTGTATCATTTCGTTTTGATCGACATTTTCAACTAAAGTTAATTCTTGTTTTAAGACTTTTTCTTCACTCTTTTTTAGTTCATAATAAAGAGCATCTTTAAAATCGTGAATGAAAATAATAGTCGCTACAATAAGAAGAAAAACAGCAATTATCACACTAATCATCATGCTTTTGTTACTAACTTTTAAAATTACACTTAAAATAATGATCGCAATTGCTATAATCATTAACAAAAAACTGCAAACTATTTCAATGATGATTCTTTTCTTTGATTTAATTTTTTCTTCCATATTATTTCAATTTTAATCCTTCTTGAAATGCTTTTCCAACTTGTTTTCCCAATTGAATATATGTGTGGTGCACTGCATCATAAGTGATAGGTTCTAATTTTTCAACATCAATTTTACCTTTTTCATCTAAGACTTTTTCATCAGCGCTTACATTTATAATCTCACCAAATAAACGGCAAGTTTGAGGATCATAACTAATTAACTGACATTCAATGGTTAAAGGTAATTCTTCAATAATTGGAGCATTTACAAATTCACTTTTTATCGTGTGAAAGCCTGCTTTCTCCATTTTATTTTTTTCTTGATTTCCAGATACAATACCTACATAATCACATGCTACAACATGTTTAGCATCTGCTAGGCTGATAGTAAATGCTTGTGTTTTTAAAATGTTATTAGTTGTTTTGTGTTGTGCACTTAAACAAAGAAAAATTTGATTTTCTTCTGCAATACCTCCCCATGCAGCATTCATTGCATTGGCAGTTCCATCTTCATTATAAGTTGCAATAATGAATACAGGTTGTGGGTAAACATACGTTTTAACGCCAAAATTCTTTCTCATAAAAAATCACCTCTTATAAATATTTTAACATATTTAGCCAAGTATTGCACAAATTAAACTAAAAATAGGAATGAGTATAATAAAACAAGGACCTAAAAATAAAGATATTTGAAATATATTTTGAATAAACGATAAATTGATTTGAACACTAGAATTTACAAAAATTAATGTTCCTAGAGTTGAAAACATAGCTAAATATAATAAACTAGTTAATAATGTATTGATTCCTATTTTTTTAATTTTTAAAAATCTTAAGAAAATATAAATATTTATTATCAAGTAGATTCCATCGATACTATCGATTAAAATTAATGCCATTAAACTTAAAGAAGAGTTTTTATAATAGAAAATAAAAGACAGTATAGTTAAAATAACACCTACTAAAGCAAATAAAATGAAATAAATAATTTCTTTTTGGGTTAATTTATCTTTCATAATTGTTCACCCATAAGACTTGCTTTAAATCTTCTTTTATAATTTGAATTTGTTTTTTAGAAAATAGTTTTAATGGTATAACAATTTCTTTTTGATTTTCACAACATAAAAATAGTTTGCCATTTTTTTCATCTATTTTTTGTAATTGTTGAAAGTGAATATTCCAATTATTTTGTTTTTTATATCGAATTAAGCAATGAATTTCCTCCAAGTTAAAATTAATCTCTAATTCATTACTACGATTAATTAAAATAAAAAGAAAAGTTAACGAAAATATAAAAGAAAAACCAAAAAATATAAATACAAAGTACTTTTCTTTAAAAAACGTTATATACCCCATTATTATACCTATTAGGGCCCACAAAATTGACAATACGATTAAAATAACTCGCTTTTTAAAACGATAATAAGTATGTTTTTATCCACAAAATCACCTGCTTTTTTTGTTATTTAAAAAATTTATTTTCTAATTTAATTTTATGTAAAAAGCAAATATTCGTCAATTTTTAAAATATATATTTGTTTTTCAAGTTAACTCTTTTTTTTATATTTCATTATATTAATAATCACTGCATAAATAATTCCTGAAACCACCCATATTAACCACGTTTTATCCCATGCTTTGCTTAAAAAACTCACAATTAAATAAATAGCAGTTATAATCATCCAATAACTTCCTGAAAATAATTGCGATACTTCTTCATTTTTTGTAAGATTTTTTTCTATTTTCAATAATTTTTTAATGATTCCCATGTTATAGCCCACATAAACCATTAAAAATACACCAATTGAAACCATGATTAAAAGTATGACTAATCCATAAATAACAATTAAAGCGTCATCAAAAAGACAACTGATTAATAGTGGTATGGCAGAAATAATGCATAAAAGGACACCCATTAAATTAAATACAAAATATTTCTTATCTAAATTGCTTTTTTCTTGTTCTAATAAAGAAAAAGCATCTTTTTCCAATTCAAAATCATCGTTTTTTATAAATTCGAATCTTTTCATTTTATACTCTGTCACTAAAAATAATGTTATAGCGATTGCCACCATTATAATTAAAATAACAACTCCTATAATCGCAGCCAAAGAATTATCTAAAGCATAAAAATTTTTCTTCGTATAATAATCCATCATTCCTGTAAAAAGAATTAATAAAACGGGTGAAAGAATACATAAAAGGACACCAATTGAAACAAGAAGTCGAGACTTGTTTGTTGCATTTAATACATCTATAACTATTTCTTTTGTAATTTTTTTTACTTTTTTAGTCTCTTTTATTTGAATATCAACTTCGTTTAATTGAATTTCATCATTAAGTAAAGTATCAGTTGTAATATTAAAAATTTTACTCATTGCAATAATTTTATCTACTTCTGGAAGGGATTGTCCACTTTCCCATTTTGAAATTGATTGTCTACTAATATTTAATTGATTCGCTAAATCTTCTTGACTTAACCCACATTTCTTTCTCAATATAATAATTTTATCAGCTAAGTTCATGATAATCTCCCCTTTTATTTAAAGATATACAAAACTGTATTTTTTTACAATCAAGTTCACTTTGAAATTTGTCAACTTTTAGTTGCGAAAACAAAAAACACTCCAATTGGTCGATAAATCAATTAAAGTGTTTATTTTTTATTTATTACAAATGATGTATGTAAAAAAGACAATTAATAATAATACCATCATAACAGCATTTATAATAATCAATAGTTTACATTTTGAATGTTGAAGTTTTAAACCTGTTATGCCTACAACCATTCCAGCAATTAAAAAAATAAAAGTTGCAATTAAGCCTATCACGAAATATAAAAACAAAATAGCCGAACCAATTCCAACTCCAGGATTTGATGAATTGAGTGCAGTTACCACCGCGCTAATTCCAATATACATGCAAACGATAAATCCAATTGCAGCTATAATGGTTAAAACCAATGATGTAATAAATAATGTTTTTTTTCTTTTTTCTATATTTTCCATAACTTTATTTTGTCCTCTATTTATAATTTTATCACTTTAATTTTAAAGTCACAATAATATTGTGCCTCAATTCCACTAAATTTTAATACACTATAATCAGGATCTGTGACTCCCTTTTTATAAAAAAGTTGATCGCCAAAGCGCCATATCTCTTTTTTGATTTCTTCATCATTTAACACTTCCATGATTCCTTTAATCATTAATCCTTCATATTTAAATCGACCTCTTTTGTAAAAATAAACACATGCTTTGTTATTTTTAAGATATTGATTTATTTTTTTAGAGGATGTATTTGTAGTAAAATAAATATCATTACCTTCTATTTTTCTTGGTGCTAACATTGCTCTCGTGATAGGATAACCTTCTTCATCAATAGATGAAATAAAGGCTGTTTTTTGCTCCTTAATAAATGCATAAATTTCTTCTTTTGTCATGAATTGTCCTCCTTAATTTTATCTTGATTGGCTTTAATAAATTCTTGACTATATACTTTTTCTCCTTCACTATTTCTTAAAATCTTCCAGTATTGACTAGCAATTTTTAATTTATTTTGATAGTGTTGATTCAAACTATCCGCACAAAAATCTTTTAAAAACTGATTCCATTGACAACTCGATTTATCATATTTAGCATATTGTTTTTTATTTAATTTGACATCTAATAAGTCTTGTAAAGTAAAGGTGGTATCATGATTAGCTTTAACTTGTTTTACCGTTTCTACCATATCAACATTAAATTTAAAATTCAAATCATTGGTTTGCTTTATGAAAAATTCTTTAAACTTTGCTCCAAACGTAAAACCACAAGTTAATAAAGGCGTATCAAGGGTTAAATTAGAAGTAGTCGCTTTAATTTTTGGCTTCGTTTGATGTTTGATTTGCTCTCCTCTAAAATAAGCACGAATAATTTCGTTTAACTCTTTTTTATTGCCGATATATTCTAAATTAAGTTGTTTACATATTTTTTGAAGTTCCTCATAATACCAATAATACTTACTAAATTCTTCATACGAAGTTATTTTTTCAAATCTTGGTCTACTCATTTATTATTTTCCTTTACTTTATGAGCAGTAATAATCGTATAACTATACCGATTGATAGTAATTACAATATCATCTACTTCACAATAATAATTTTTCCCTTTTATGTATACCAAGCAATTATCTTGTTTAATTTTATCAATACAATAAGTTACTACATTGGTATTTTCTAAATTTAGATTTCTTAAAATTCGTTGTACTCCCATAGGAGTTGTATGAATTCGATTTTGATTTTTTAATAAATTTTGTTTTTCCATTTTCTTGTCCTTTTTTGTTTTATTATAACATAAATCTAAAGTTATAAATTAGAAAAATAAAACACTCATACGTGAGTGTTTGTTTCATCTTCTTGATATTGCAATATATCTCCTGGCGTACATTCTAATTCTTTGCATAATGCATTCAAAGTTGAAAAACGAATAGCAGATATTTTGCCTGTTTTAATATTGGATAAATTGGCATCGGTTAAACCAATTTTTAAAGCTAAATCTTTTAATTTTATTTTTTTATCTTTCATGATTTTATCTAAATTTAATATAATCATAAAGTTTCATCATCCTGTTTTTGAAGTTTAGCTCCATAATTAAAAAATAATCCAATAAAATATAAAACTACAGCTGCACTAATTCCTACTATTTCAAAACGAAATACAAATTCACTATTTGGAACAATTGCATGAATTAAAATGGATCCAATTAATGCAGGAATTGTTGATAAAATAAATGTTGAAATTGCAATTCTTTGAATACTTTTGGTAATACTAACTCCAAATACCGATTGTTGTGTATAAATTGTATTAAAAAATTTGGTTGTGTTCCAAAAAAAGTCAATTAAGAAAAATGCATATAAAGTTAAAACAGAAAAAATAATTGCAGATTCTGCTTTAGAAATTGATGGAATTGCATTTGTTATTGGTAAAATAATAGCTAAAGCAAATAAAACAAATGTTAGGACACAATCTACAATATAAAATACTTTTGATACAATTTTACAAATCTTTGAAATTTTAATAATCTTTTCTTTGTCTTTCATATTTATCACCCATATTTAGTTTATGCAAAAAATTATCGTTTGTCAATAAATTTTATTGTTAATCGATAATTTTTTTACAATACAACTTTGGGGATTAAAATTGTTTTTCAAATTTTTTTAACTTTTACGAATAGGGGAATATCTTTTAATTTCAATTGAAAAGATTTATCCTATTTTTCAAAATTAAAATAAATACATTTTTGAAAAATGAATCATGTATACAATAAAGGAGTAGTGATTTTACGACTCCTTTTAACTTATAAATACAAAAAGATTTTTATTTTATTTCAACTATTTTAGTGGCAATATTTTTTATAAAAGTAACATCATGCTCTACAAAAATAAGGGTTATATCCGAATCTTTTAACAATTCTTCAATCTGTATTCTTGAAATCACATCAATATAATTTAATGGTTCATCCCATATATACAAATTCGCTTCTTCACATAAACTTTTCGCGATTAAAACTTTCTTTTTTTGTCCTTCACTAAAACAATCAATTGAAATTTGAAATTGTTCTCTTGAAAATCCCAACTTAAATAACATATTGAAAAATTTCGTTTGGTCTAATTGATTTTCATATACAAAATCTATTAATGTTCCTTTTAAATTGTCATATTTTTGACATATATAAGATATTTTTATTTTATTGTCCATATAGAAACTTCCATGATATTGAATATTCTCAGTTAATATAAATTTTAATAAACTTGTCTTTCCACAACCATTGGCACCTACAATAGCAATTTTATCATTTTTTAGAACTTCAAAAGAAATTGGATTAAATAAACATTTTGAATCATAATATAAAGACAAATTTTTTGCTTCAATGATACTTTCTTTATTTAATTCTTGTGAATTGAACGATAATTTTTCTTGTTGTTCAATATTTTTTAGCAATTTTGATTTTTCTTCAATGGATTTATTTTTTCTTGCTTCCATGACTTTTCCATGTTTCGCCATTTTTGCAGCTTTATGCCCTATAGCCCCTTTATCGGGCTTTAATCCACCTATTCTTGTTCCATTCTTTGTATTTTCCACTTTATCTGACCAAGTTATTTTTTGTCGCATACTTTCTTGTAAACGTGAAATTTCTTTTTTTAACTTTTCATTTTGTTCATTTTCAAAATTATCTTGATTTTGTTTGTTTTGCCACCAAGAGGTGAAATTTCCTTTTTGAATTTCAATATCTTTTTTATTAATTGAGATGATATGGTCTACACAATGATCAATAAAATCACGATCATGTGAAACCACAATAAATCCTTTTTGTTGATTTAAGAATTTTTTTACACATTCTCTACTTTTAGAATCTAAATGATTAGTAGGTTCATCAATTAATAAAAAGTTATTTTCTTTTGAAAATAAGATGGCTAATAAAAGTTTCGTTTGCTGACCATTAGATAAAATATCAAAAGGTTGATATAAGCATTCTTCATCTAATTCTAAAGTATGCATTTTTTTCATGACTTCCCATAATTCACATTCAGGGTTCATTTCATAAAGTATGTCAATAGCTAATTGATTCTTGTTTTGAACAATGTAGGGAAAGTAATCAAAATGTAAAGGACTACTAATTTTTCCCTTATATTCATATTTTTTAAGCAATAAATTTAACAATGTTGTTTTCCCTCGTCCATTGCGGCCAATTAACCCTATTTTCCAAGTTGTATCAAAAGATAGATTGATATTTTCAAAAACATTTTCTGCATTTCCATCGTATGCAAATGTTAAATTTGTAATATTAATTTGTGCCATATTCTTAACCTCCTTACATAAAAAAGCCACAAGGAAATAACCTTATGGCTTGTTATTTATAACAATGAATAAGATGAATTAATTTCCTTGTTTGCACAGCAAAAAGAAGTTAATTCAATTTATTGTGCTACTATTTAATTAAAAGATTCTTTCTCATGTTCATCACCTTCAATGTTTAAATAGTAGCATTATATGTAAGGAATGTCAAATTAACTTATGATACTTCTATTATTTCTACTTATATTAAACTCTTAACTACTTAAATATATTAAACTTTTTTTGCTACAT
The DNA here is from genome assembly GCA_905197115.1 of uncultured Bacillota bacterium. Lineage (GTDB taxonomy): Bacteria > Bacillota_I > Bacilli_A > RFN20 > CAG-631 > Caccosoma. Next base: position 38,858 of record CAJJXN010000002.1, read on the forward strand.
ATGAAACGGGAATTAAATCAAAAATTTTCAACAACTCTTCTCCATCAAAAACTTCTACATTATAAGTTTTTAACGACATATTTAAATTATATACTCTATACAGTTTGAATTGTTTTTTCTTATCTCTGCAAATTTCAAGTTCTTTTGCTGTTAAATAGAAATTCTCAATCATATTTGATTTTGTTGTTTTTACTTCAATAAATATTTCATTATTATATTCATCATAAGATAAAATGTCGTATCCTAATCCATCACCTTTTGTTATTGCTACATGTTCAACTGGTTTTGAAATTCCTTTATCAAGTAATTTATTTTCTTCATCTTTTAAGATAAGACACTCTCCAAAAGTGCCAAGTTTTTTCTGCCTTTTATTTAATGCATTAAAATCAATTTTTCTATGAGTGACTTTTCTATTTTGTGATTCTTTTTTTTCATTCTGCTCTACACTATTATTTTTATAAATTCCTTGGTAATCATTTATATTTTCTGAAGAACTTTCGATTATTGTATTTTCTTCTAAAATTGATGTGATTCCTTTTAAACTTATATCTTCAAAATTAATTAACTTTATTTTCTCTTTTCCCAGTATTGATAAAAACTCGTCTTTTGTTATTTGATTCATTCCATATTGATTCCAAAAATGTCCCCAATTTCCATCTTTTTTCTTTTTTGATGTCCAACTTATTGAATTTAATCTTGAATCCGTTTCATAAATAGGATTTTCCAAAGAAAAACCTGTAGAAACAATTGCTTCCACATTCCCGTAATTATCAATTTTTTTTATCGATTGAATAATTCCACCACCAAAAAAATAAAATTTTTTGCTTTTAGAATATCTTTTGGGCTGCCTATAAATAAAAAGAGAGCCTTCTTCTAATTTTGCATATTTTCTAAGATTATAGCAATACTTTATATAATTTCTATCTCCTAATTGACTGTTTGTGACAACATTATTTAATCCATCTTGTTTTGTGTCCAATACATAATATTTTCCAGATATATTTTTATCTAATAAATCAGTTATATTCATTTTTCCACCTCCTATCTTATCCAAATTATAACTAATTAAAATTGTATGCTTGTATTTGATTTGAATATAAAATCCAAACCTAATTTCTATCTTTTATAAACATTTAATGGTTGCTTTTTAAATTTATGATTAGCAGAAAGAATTTTTATAGGAATAACTGTCAAATTATATTGGTCATTTTCTAAATCTAAAAATGCCCAAATTTTAGTTTTTGTTTCTTCAAATTTTTTCTCGTCTTGGAGTTTATCTTGAATAAATAAAATAACATGATGACATGAATTATTTTCTTTTTGCTTTGTTCCCATACAAATTTCTAAAATATCTTCACTATCTTTTGCAATCTCAATAACTTTATTTACCACTGTTTCGTTACTATAAGCGATTAGCTTATCATTAAGATTAATTCTTAAAACATATTCTAGTGCTTGTTCATTATCATAAGTAGAAGCAATTAATTCTCTTAAAGAATTTCTTAACTCTAATTTACCTGTAATTGTTGCATATTCTCCTAATGCATCAAATGCAGTTGTGACAAATTGTGAATTTTTTTCTTCAAATACTAATTGCAAATGAGAAATACAATCATCACTAAATTCATAAAAAGCCAAAATCATACCTAATATTAAATGAGCTCTCGAATTATCTTTTGCAACTTCTAAAACTTTTAAAGCACAACTTTTAGCAAATTCCATTTCCCCACATTGAAAAGCTTGGTCCATTAAAGCTTGTACTTCATTTATTTCAATGTTGAAATTAGATTCAATAGCTGCTTCTTTTTTAGAAGTATATTCATCATAAAATTGAATAAAGTGATCAAATACTTCGATTTTTTCTTTTTTTAATACTTTTTCATTAATTTCATTGTAAAAAATTCGAATATCTTCATCAAAATAATTTGACGAAACAATTAATGGATCTACTTCTTTGCTTGCAAATTTTTCGACTCTTTGTTTTACGTTAGGATGTGTAGGTAATCTTGATTCAAGATGATTTTTAGAAGCAAAGAGAAAAAAGTCTTGATGTTGATTATAAAAAGATAAATATCTATCAAAATATTGTTGAATAGTTTCATCATCCCATTGATGCTTTTTAGATAGTGCGTATTCAATATCATATCTAGGAATTCTATAAGCATAAGCCAATCCAAAAAGTTTGATTGCCACTCTTGCATATGCATCGCCAACATTTTTATTTAACACTTCATTATCAGCTTGTGTCTCATATGCAATTGAAGTACTTAATTGTAATATTTCATTATCAATTATTACAAAAGACATTTTAGGATAAATAAAGAAGTACATACTATATGGTAAGAGAACATTTAAAAGATTGGTATACTTTTCTTTTTCTTGCGTTAATTTTGTATGTTCTTTTTTATAATGTGCAATTTCATGATAAATAACTGATCTAATTTCTTCTTTTGTGAAAAACTTTAAAATTACAACTCCTATAGCAATAGAAATTATATTGTTTTTTTCTGAAATCCCAACATTTACATCATCAATTAAATTAATCTCAATTTCTTTATCTATTCCTTCTTCTGCAAATATATCTTTAATAAATTGGTATGTTAAAGGATACTTAATTTCCTCTATTCCTTTATCAAATAGTTTCATAAATAAAACATAAAAAATTGTTATCCCTGCACCTATAGATATAAGCAATAATGAACCAATAATTGCAATGTATAACCCTGCCACTTCAATTTCTTCTAAATGATTAAAAACTTTAAATGCAAAACCATTTACAAAAACTAATAGAATTTGAAAAATATAAAATGAGATAGTATACATACAAACTTTTTTATAACTTGCTATTACTCTTTTATAATTTGATTCATAATTTTTAAGTGCTTCATCTTTCTTTTCTAATATAGTAGAAAGCATCTCTTCTCCATTTTTTGCTTGTAATTGATTGTTATATTTTTTTGTTCTACTAGCATTTAATAAAAATAATAACATGAATAAAACATCAACTATAGCTAATGGTATCCAAATATTTATGTTTAAATTTAATTTATTCCCTAATAAAATTCCTAAAGTATAGACTCCAACAAATAAAATAATTGACGATAAAATGGCTAAAAATATGGATAATCCCTTGTTTTTCTTATTCATAATGTACTCCTTTAATTAATTATTTAAGTATATTATAACATTAAAGGAGTCAAAAATATATTAGATTAATGTATCTTTTAATAGTTAATACATAATTTATATAAATTTATACATAAAAACCAAATTCTATAATAACTTTGAATTTGGTTTTATTATTTTATTTATATTTTGAAAAACAATGACAAACTAACAACTTACTTTTTTAAATAAATAATTGTTCTTCCTTCATTAAATGGATGCGGAAGTGTTTTCAAACCCCTTTTATTGTGAAGATTATTTTTATTCATTCACATTTTTAAAGCATATCATTTTTTTGAAATAACTTTATTATTACAAACTTTATCAATTAATCGATTCGTTTCATCATAATGAATCAATTGATATGCCAATCATCGATAATTTATTTTTATTCTTTGAAATAAATTTTTCGTCAAGGTAATATCCATTTGTAATCAAAGAAACTTCTAAGTTTATTTCAAATAAATAATCAATAAACATTTGAATATTTTTTGATAACAATGGCTCACCACCTACCAAATTAACTCATTATTTATTTTTTTAGTATTCCACCTTCAATTTAAAAAAAACTCTTTTGATTAGGTAAAAGAAGTTGAACTCGTTGAACTGCATCCTTTATAATCAAACAATCCCCACTATTTTAATTTCCAATTTTTAAAGAAATCAGAAATAAATACATCTTGGTTAGCATAAAGAATTCTATTTACTTCTTTCTTGCTCATATCAAGTAAATCAGCTATTTTTCCAGCTTTAATTCCTCGCTTTTCGTCTAAAAGAACTTCTTTAATACGATCTAAATTTGAAACAATATCAGTTTCTTCATCACTGTTTTCTTTATCGAATTCTTTTTGTTCTAAAGAAGCAAAAAAAGTTAAAGAATCAGCCTGAGTTTCTTCAATACTATAGTCTTTTTCAACATTAAATTGTTTATCAACTGTGGCTTCAGTCTCTTCAGCTATTTCATGAACTTGATATTTAATATAATCAATAAATGATTGCCCTCCCTCAAGAATTGTTGCTCCTACTTCTGTTTCATCTAAGCCAAAACCAAACCAATCAAAAGAATTCCTATATTGTCTTTTAACTTCTTCATCTTCAAGATTCAACTTAGAACCTAATGATTCATTAACAAAGAATTGGTGAATATAGTTATTAAGTACGTTTTCTTGAAATATATGATATTTATTTAAAACTTCAAAGTCTTTCTTAGTAATACCTACAGCTTCTAAGAAAACATTAGGATCAGCGTTGTTAAATATTTCTTGGAATGTTGTTTCACGATAAACACTTATATATAAAAATTCAAATAAACGTGCCAATATATGCTTCATGACGTTATCAGCATCTTCAACCGATTTTCCTTTTTCATAAGGAACTTTAGGGGCAAGCTCATTCTTAACGGCTCTCTTAAAAGAATCTGAATACCATCGCCTATATAGTGCACCTCTATATTCAACTGGAACATTATTCGTGTCATTAAGATACTTATGCATAAAATCAGTGATCATTTTTTTTGTATCTTCTTTCCAAACGATTGATTCTCCGAATTTTTCTTTTACTTTATTTACAAATTTAACACCATCATCATGACCGCAATTTAATTTTTTAACAGGCGCATTAACTCCGCTTTCATATCCTTTTATAAATCCGTTTGACCACCATGTCGACTCCACTTGATCATAATCTTTTGGACAAAATTCTTTAATATAATCTGCCATTGTCTGTTCAAAAGCCAATTGAATTTCTGAATTGTCATAATCAACGTAATTTTCGTAGTCTTTCATTCCAAGTTCGTAGCCTTTATCACGGCCAGTTTTTGCAATTTTAGTTTGGAATCCATCATTTTCTGGTTTTTGGGGCATAGTTTGAGATTTTGTCTTGTTGAATTTTGCATGAGCAAATACTCTTTTAATAACATCACTTACTTCATTATCATTAAGCATTGATGCTATAACTTCTTCATCAAGCATCCTTGTTGTCTTTGAAGTATCAGTGATTTTTCTAGAAAGTGGTATACCACTTGTATCACCCAATTCCGCTAATTCATAGAATACATCAGCACCGATTGGCTGAGTCATATCTCCATTAACAAAAATAGGCATATATTTAACAATAAGCTTGGCAATTTGAAGTTTAGTAACTGCTCTATCTTCGGATTGTTCAGCGTATTTCAAAAGTAAAGCAGCTGCTCTATCGATATTAAAATCATAGACAAAACCATACGTTTTTTTGATTTCACCTTTTTCTTTATAAGGTGTTTGAATTCTAAATATTGATTGGAAATATTGTTCAGGAGAAGCTAAATCCTTCAAAACGAATACACTAAACCACTCTTTTACAGTTACACCGATAGTAAGTTTATTAACTGTTAAAGCAATAGAACCTAATTTGTTAGTATTATTTGCTGCAGTAATTTCATCTTTCAAATAATCATAAGCATCAACGCCAGCTCCTACGCCATCTTTAGAAAGGTCAATTATTTGGTATTTCTTAAAATAATCGTCTTCTTCTAAAAGCTTAGCCATCGCATGGACTGCATTTACTCTAGGCATAAGCCATAGTGTGTGTTTATTATTATTTAACATATCTACGTTTGAATATGGAAATTTATCACCAAATGTTGATTTGCCTTTGATTATTTCAAGCCATTTCTTAATTTCTTCTTCATAAACGAAAACACAAGGTTCGTTTGGATTGGAATCCCTTCTGGTTTCAAAGAACCTATTCAAAGAAAAATACTTCTTTCCATAAAGAGTGTCTCCAGAAAAAACTGAAGCAGTCATATTTGAGAAAAGTCTAGTCATGTTATAACCAAAGATTCTCATATCTGGAAAATGTGCATAATCAGGATTAACTGTTTTGAAGTCACCTTCATCGCTATTTGGATATTTATTTCTTTGCTCATCAAAATATGAATATGTGAAAGTATTTTCTTTCGTGAACTCCCCTTTTGCAATTGCTTTAAATGGAGTTCCAGATAAACATATTGTTTGTCTTGTATTGATTTTAAATGTTTCAATAATATCTTTAGTTTTCTTTAGTTCTTTTTGATATTCTTTATCCAAATCTTCTTGACTCTCAAGCGTTCCTTGAGTTCTTTCGTTCCACGCTCCGAAGTGATATTCATCCAATACTACTAAATCCCAATCGATCTCTTGAAGTTTTTTAATCTTTTCTTTGGTTTCAAAGGAGTTTCTATTTTTACCTAGATAATTTTGCAACGACAAAAATATTACATAAGGATCAGAGATAAAATTAGGTATAAAGCTATCTCTTCTTAAATTTTCGTCAGTATAGTAATCGTAATGTTTTTTAATATGAGTCAAATCTTCTCTCCACGAAGATTCAACGGCTGGAATAAATGTAAGAATTAAAACCTTATCTAATCCTGCTTCTTCACAATATTTATATGTGGTGAATGATTTGCCATATCTCATTTTACAGTTAAGAAGGAATCTGCCACCTAATTTGTGATCTTTAAAATAATTTAGTAACGCATCAACGCATTCTCTTTGTTCTTCTCTTGGCTCATATATTTTGTTATTGAAACCATCTTTTCTGCATTGCTCAAAAACCTCAACAAGTTCATCGGCAGGAACGTTTTGGAACCATTCTTGCTCTTTCTCGGTTAAGCCAGATTTCATAGCTAGAATTTGGTCGTGAACTTTGTAGTCTTTGAATGATTCATCGTGAGCATCCAAACAAACACCCCAATAAATTACTTCTCTTTCAAGACCGTATTTTGCATATTGTTCTTCAGTCAAAGCAAGCTCATTTTGCTGATTTTTAATTCTAGCTTTAATTGCATGCCAAAAAGTCTCATCCATTTTGCATTTTGTCATTCCTACTTTAATTCCATGAGATTGGAACTTCGGCAGAATGTACATGTATAAAACAATTAAGTTTTGTTCAGTATCATTTATATCGTCTAAATGTAATGTTTTAGGCTTTCCTTTATATTTTACCGAATCAGTAGGATTAATATCAGCAGATTTTTTTACTTGTATTTCAGCCATATTAATTCATCTCCTTAATCGAACTTTCTATTAAATTAATTTCATCTGCTGTTAAATTATATTTTTTGTATAGTTTATCATCAGTCCATGCTTCACTGAAATTTTGTTTTGGAAGAAATACAAGAACACTACGTGATAAATGTGTTGAAGACATCGCAAGCCAAATCAAAAAACGAGAAAACCTAGTTTTTAAATAAGAACAAAGATTATCTGCTTCCTTTTTATTATCAAATTTACCAATTAAAAAATAAGATTGAGTACAAGCCGTTTTTGGACCTATAACTCTCATTGAGTTGGTAATAATTCTAAAACGACCATCTTTATCTGGTTCTAATGCATGCTCTGCGCCAAGAATTCCAACCAAAACTTTATATTTGTTTAAATAATCCACAGATTTTTTTATTTCAGATTTTTTAATATACGTAATATCTTTGCTGGAAATAAGCTCAATATCATTTTCATTTTGTTTTGTTATTGAACCTCTAACATCTGACTTTAAGCCAAACGGCATTGTTGAACTGGCAAAAGAAGTCATATTTTCTTCATTGTAACTACTAATTTTTTCCAAAATGTCGACAGCCTTATTATTTCTAACTAAAATCGGAAATTCATTTAAATCTCTTGAAATGGAATATTTAGAATCGCTATTAACATTTGTGAACAGACACCTGCCGTTGTAGTCTCTACCCCACAAAAAATAACAAACTCCGCCAGCTACACTATTTGACGGAAAACAATCTTTTGCGTTTGCAAAATCATTAAGACAAATTATTTTTCTACATGACATCATATATTCTCTGAACTCATCTAAGACTGACATGCCACCCGCAAACCATTTCGATGGAATAATCATGGAAATATACTTTGGTTTTAGAGCAACTGCTTGCTTAAAAAACAATTGATAAATAGGCATAGAAGGCGGATTACCTTTTTCGGTTGTATCTTTTTTCGTATCTAGTTGATAAGGCGGATTTCCTATAATAATATCGAATTTCATATTTCTATTACCTCCAAAAAACCTATCTTGTAAATGTTCTAATAGTTCGTTTCTTTCAGTATGAATAAATTCATACGCGTACGTTTCTTTTTGATTTATATCGTTATATTTTGAATCACCTGCAATGCTACAATATTTGCATTTGTATTTGCTCTTTTCTTTCTCGCTGCAATTAAAGAACATCTTTTTACCTCTATTGTTCACAAATAAATGATCAGCACATGGTGTTTTGATATTTCCTTCTTCATTATCAAACCATGTTCCATTACCAATTGCATACCCATTAATGTAATGTCCGTCTGGAGCTTTTAATCCATCACATTTTCTATTGGCTTGTGAACAGTAATAAACCGTTCTTCTTGCTACATTAGCGGTAAATTTTGTTTGGCCGATAGAGTAAATCATATTTTGAAGAATGTGTTTTCTTCTTTTTTCTTTATCAGGTATTACATCTTTTAACCCTTTATCAAGTCTAATGGCAATCTCTCGTTCAAAAATACCATTTTTTGTTGCAGGGTTTAACCACTTGTAATTAGGATTGTGCCACACTTCTTCAGGCAAAGAATCAAGCATCATATCACAAGTTTTTCGAGGAGTGAAAACCTCATCGTTACCAACATTTGTAATAGTTTCTAAAATATCAAAATTTTCAACGTAATCATAAGCATCCTCAACTGCGGTTTTATACTTTTCTTCGGCATCTAATGCTTCATTGTTCTTGATTTCATCTACCATATTTCAACATCCTCCTCATGAAAAGATATGTTAGTCTCTGAAATATCCCAAACAGGAAAATCCAAAGGTATAAAGTCATTTTTCTCCGCATTTGGCATTTTATATGCAACTTCAGTTCCAAAAATTCCAACATCTATCTTGTTTTTGCTATTAAACATAGCCCATATGTAATTTGTAGTTATTATGCATTTAACAATATCAAAATAAGATTGATCAACTTCAATTTTCCTTTCTTCAACGAATAATATAATCAATGTGAAGATGTTGTTTCTTTGTTTATTTATTAACTCTTTATCCATCTCAATTGAATATATAGTAGATAGGGCTTTCAAAGATTCAATCTCAAAATTATCTGATATAGTTTCTAATCTTTTTTTTAGAATACATGTTGTAAAAGCTCCATCCCCTGATGTTGGTTCAAGAACCGTTTTACTAAAATCCAAAATATCTGGTCCTACTGCTTCAGTCATTTGCTTAACAATAAACTCAGGAGTAAAGACTTGATAACCTTCAGTATCGTTAGAACCTAAAGAAGCTAGTTTCAAAGAATCATAAGCTTCAATTAAATCAAAAGTCTTTATTTGTGTCTTGCTAAGCTTGTTTTTTATGTTTTCTACGAAAGGTGTAAAATCCATCATTTCTCCACCTCTTCCATTTCAATTTCATTTTCTTTGCATAGTTTTTCAATTCTTACTCTAGCAATTTTAACAGGGATGGCTCTATTGTTTTCCCATCTCGAAACGGTTGGATATGAAACCATCAATAAAGCTGCTAAATCAGTTTGAGAAATATTCAATTTAGATCTTAATTCAATCAATGCTTTAGACCAATTAGTTTTATTCATATGTTGCACCTCGAATAGATTTACAAATTAATTCAAATTATATCATCTTTTTATCTAAATGTCCATTCTTTCGACATATAATTCCAAATATTTTCCATAATTTTCTCAAATCAATCTCACTCAAAAAATCTAATCGTGTTAAATCGTGTAAAACTTTTGCACCCCTGCCTATAATCTGTAAAAGAAAAATTATAACGCCATGAAATTGGTGATTTTGATGATGAAAAATGCATCGAAATTTGATGATGAGGTTATGAAAATGCTAGAAATAGGCTTAAAAATGGCAAAAAAAGGCTATTTTGACGACAAAAAGCCTGATAACCGAGTATCAGACCTATTCTACTTAAATGTGTAAAGCATACGAAATGGCTATTTAATAATATAGAAAATAGAAGGATCAACTGCATAATTCTTTTCACTATTTATCTTGTCTAAAATATTTGTTAACGTATAATAAACTTCACATATAAATAAATCATATTTAATTCTTCTTAGGTTTCATTTAAGTCAACAAAAATTTTACTATCTTTCAAAAAAATGAATGTGTTAATTCATTTCGAACATTGATAACTACCTGAATCTTTTTAAATTTAATAATTTTTATTCATTAAACATAAAGCATTAAATTTACTACTTTTAGTTTCTACATCTAATTTCTCTGAAAGACTTCTGCTTAACTCTTCATTTCTGACATATCATCATTGCTTTTTAAAATTTTAATTTCCGGTTTTCAACTTTACTTTGAATTAATTTAAAACTCATATTTATGTATTCTTCTACATTCTAAATTAATAAGATTATTTTAAATATCAAAATGTGTACCTTGCAAGATTATCTCCTTTTCATTAGGAATTACCCTCATATTTGATAGCGCTGTGACGTTACACTATTCTAAATATATTTTAATATTTTCTGCTATGTTTAGCCCCTTAACACAATTATTAATATCCTTTATGAAACCATTCTGATATTTTTTTGGTAATACATTTTTTAAATATATTAAAGCTTGTTTTAAGTTTAAATCATCTAAATTAAAATCCAACATAATTCTATTATGAGATACTCTATTTCTCAAACTATTTATGACCTTTTTTCCATTTTTCAAACTATCAAAATCAATGTCTATATTTAATAATTTCTCCTTATTTAAAACCTCTTTTATTACTTCTTTTAAATAAGAGTTCTCCAACTTATTGTAATCAACTTTGTCTATATTCCAAATGAGTGCTCTTAAATAATCTTCATAAAAAGATAGATACTTAAAAGTATTTACCAATAATCTTTTATCATATCTTACTAAATCATCTAAAAATTTCCAAGTTATTTCTATATTATTTTTATCAAGTATATCAGCAAATTTTTCATACTTAGCAATTCCTTTTAGATTCATCCACTTATCTGCTTCTTCCTTATTTGCATCATAGTCAACGATTCTTTTTTTTAATTCCACCATAATTATTTACCTCTCTTACAAATACTTGTGCAGATGATATTTTTGTTTCATCATTATCATCTTTTCTCTTTTCTTTACATTTAACCGGAATAATATAATTTTCAATTAAATCTCTTTTTTCAATATGAGATAAATTATTAAATTTTATATACGCTTGATTTAATTGAGGTAGTTCATTCCAAGTAAATTCATTTTTACTTGGAGTTTCTATTTTATTATTTCTTCTTATAATTTGATTGTTTTCAGGAAATAATTTAATAATTACAAAATCAATATGAAAATGATGTTCATCTTTATTTATTAAAGTAATTGCTGTTGTTGAGTTTTCAATTTTTTCATTTTTTGAAATATGTTTATTAAAAGCACCAATAAAATCCTGTTTTATCTCTGTAGCATATTTCAATTTATTATTCTTATATTCTTTAGAGTTTTTAGTTAACAAAATTTGGTAATCTAAATCATAATGTCCCTTTTCATCTTTAACCATAGTTCCCCATTTACCTGATCCAACCAATCTAAATGTAAATGAATATTTTTGAGATAATTCTCGTTGAACGATATTAAGAAGTTTTAACGCTCGTTGTCTTGCTACTCTACATTCTTTTTTACTTACTCTTTTAAATCTCATTATATCATTTCCCCTCCACTCTTTTCCTCACTTTATCTCGCTATTAATATAAATCTCTGTTAATATATCTTCCATTCGAAGATAAAAGGATTTTTTGCTGTATAGAGTTCCAATAGTTTTTGCTATACTTGAAAATATTGCCCATCCTATTAGTACTAAAACTACTAGTTCTGAAATAATCTGTACCTTTTCATTAACAATATTGGCATTTTGATCATAAATAAAGGTCCCCATGCTAATAAAAACAGCTAAAATTGATAAAAATGCTCCTCCGCCATTTATAGAACGTGGAATATAAACTCTATAATGCTCTATAATGTGTCCCACTTTTGGCCTTGTATTAATACCTTCTTCTTTTAAAATCTTTTTAAGTAATTCCTTGTCTTTATTTCTTTGGTTATTAAAAAAATTGTTTATGGTATAAGATAAATTGAATACTTTTTTCCAATTATTTTTTGAATACACCTTCATATAGACATTTTTAAAAACGATGTATGTATATATGATAAAACATAAAAATATTATGAAAATAATAAAAAAACAAAGATTAGTTTCTTTTAAAATTAAAAATCCGAATACAAAATAAAAAACAAAAGTTATAAATAAAAAGAAGATATTTTTATGATAAACGGATGATTTTTTAAATTTGCTTTCTATATTATTAAACATTATTATTAACTCCTTCCATAGAACAATTTACTTGAAAATTCTATAGTTTAATTCATCTAAATCGTCTATATAACACTCAAATATATTTTCTATTCCTGCAAGTTTAGCATTTGAATATACTAAATCTTTTTCATTATCTGGCATGTTTAATCCTAATATAATTCCCCATGGTTTCCATTCCATTGTTATCGGCTTATCACACCAAATCGGAGATATCATACGCCATTCTTGATCATACATATGACATTTTTTCTTTATTAACGTAATTTTTTCTCTTTCCCATTCCAGTTTAGGGAACAAATTAAAAATTATATCATTCGCTATTTTATTAGAAGTAAGTTGCCTTAAAACTAAAGATGCACTAAACCATTTTGCATATTCTGTAGCATTGTATGGTTCATCCGAATAATAAATAGGATATAATGAAGGATTAGCATTTTTTAAATCACACGTATCGCATTGATCTTTTTTTCCACATAAATAATTAGCTTCATTTTCCATATCATATATAAGTGCAAATCCTTTATGTTGGTTGGCATATTTAATCCACAATGTTTCATTTAACCCATTTTCTGAAAAACAAACTGATAATGTATAACTTCTTAAAGTATTTCTAATATCACTTTTGATTAATTTAACTATTTCATTACAAAAATTTTTAGTATCAAATGATTCTAATATTTTATTAATTGATTCTTCATTAAACGGAATGCCTATTTCTTTATACATGTATTTTATTTTTTCAACAATATTATCTCGATGAAAAATTTCATTAATACTATTATATATTTCATTCTTGTCAATTCTTAAAAAAGTATCAAAAGGGTCATCATAATAATTTGATGTAGAAAAAATTAATTTGTTATTTTTTAACTCTTCCAAACTTTTCATTGTTAAACTTCTATATCTATAAAGATATTTCGGATATTTTATTATATTTTTGGAAAACTTATCATTACTTTTTAAAGAACATAATGTGTCCCAAAAAACTTTTCTTTCTAAATTATTCATTTTATTTTCTCCCTAATTATCAAATTCCTTGATTTGTAAAATCCTATTTATTATCATTTTCATTAACTCATATCTTTTTTTTAGGAAATGCCCAGGTTATAAAATTTATTGCGATTTCATGTTGAGCATATGTCCCCCTTCCTTTTCCTTGTTTTGATATTAATCCTTTTGAATTTACATTGGCAATCCATATCTTTAAAGTCAATGTAAATGATGTTTTTTTGTTTTGTAGATTAGCTCCTTTGCTTTTTCTAAATCAAAATCTAGGTTGTGTTCTTTCTCCCAAAAACATAACAATTCCAATGTGTTTTTATCACGTAGCCAAGATTGGATGACATAACTTGGATTTAAATCTTTTTGTTTTGCAATCTCTGTTATAGAATATTTCTGTTTATCTTTATATCTCAAATGATCTAAATCTAGTGTAAGTTGTGCGTAATGCTCATTTTTTTAGAAGATTATCAATTTTTTTCTTTGCACTTTGAAATATGTCATCTACATCTTCAGATAGTAAACATGAATTTTGATGCAGTTCTTTTAGTGTTTGTTCAAAATATTTAAATACTCTTCTATTGCATCTTTGTAAATTTCTAATCCCATAAAGCTAACCTTTATGTAATTATTATACCATATTTTGACAAAAAAGAAAAGCAAGCCACTATAACTTGCATATTTTTATGTTTTAAATTTAATTGAGCATTAAAAGTCACGTATTCTTATGTTTATATTTTTATTCAAATCTATAATACTTTAAAAGGTATAAAATATATTATTTTATATCAATTTCATACAAAATAATAATAAAATCGTACTGTAACTCGACAAAATACGATTTAATTTGCGATGGCGGAGAAAGGGGGATTTGAACCCCCGCACAGTGTTACCCGCCTACTAGCTTTCCAAGCCAGCCCCTTCAGCCTCTTGGGTATTTCTCCAGCACAAGTATTTTAACATATAATTTATAAAAATTAAATATTTATTCCATTTTATGATAAAATAAACTTGTTTTATAAAATTGAGGGATAAAAAATGTATTTAGACACACAAAAATTAATAAGCTGGTTTAACCAAAATAAAAGAGACATGCCATGGCGTCATACACAAGATCCATATGCAATATGGGTAAGTGAAATTATGCTACAACAAACACGCGTAGATACAGTCATTCCCTATTACCTACGATTCTTAAAAGAATTACCTACTATTCAAGATCTAGCAAATGTTAGTGAAGAAAAGCTTTTAAAATTATGGGAAGGACTAGGGTATTATTCCCGTGTAAGAAATATGCAATATGCAGCAAAAACCATTATTGAAAAATTTGATGGAAAGTTTCCTAAAACATATGAAGATACTTTATCTTTAAAAGGAATTGGCGAATATAGTGTTGGCGCTATATTATCTCGCTCCTATAACTTACCTTATGCTTCTGTAGATGGAAATGTTTTAAGGGTTCTAACACGATATGAAGCTAATGATATTGATATCTCTTTAAATGCAACCAAAAAGTACTTTAAAGAAAAGATTGAACAATTAAAACCAAGTAATTTTGGATTTTTAAACGAATCTTTAATGGAATTAGGAGCAACAATTTGTACTCCTACCAATCCACAATGTGAAAAATGTCCATTAAATGATAAATGTCAAGCATATCACTTAAATAAAGTAAGTGATTTCCCGATAAAAACGAAAAAAGTTAGATCCATTGAATGCACTTATACATGTCTATTTTTATATACAAAGGATGAATTGTACTACTTTGAAAATAAAGAAAATGGTGTCTTAAAAAACTTACTTTCACCTATCTTAATTAACGAAACTCTTTCTTTAAACCAAGTAAAAGATTATTTAAATTCTTTAAACATTGAATATACAAGCATAACTTCACTGAAAGATAAGAAACATATCTTTTCTCATCAAACATGGTTCATGACAGGATATAAAGTAGAATTAAAAATTATTCCATCATTAAAAGGAAACTTTTATTCAAAAGAACAAATAAAGAATCAAGTAAGTATCCCCGTTTGTTTTCAAAAATTCTTTTTAGAGTTAAATATTGAATAAACATTTACCATTTTATTC
Source organism: uncultured Bacillota bacterium (assembly GCA_905197115.1). GTDB lineage: Bacteria > Bacillota_I > Bacilli_A > RFN20 > CAG-631 > Caccosoma. The sequence goes on from CAJJXN010000002.1 coordinate 54,455, forward strand.
AAAAAGAGATATAATAAAGAAAAAGGGAGGAATTTAAAATGTTAAATGAAAAAATTGCTACTTTAATCAACGATCAAGTAAATAAAGAATTGTACTCAGCCTATTTATATTTAGATTTTGCTAATTATTTTGAAGAAGAAGGATTAGATGGTTTTGCTCATTGGTATGAAATTCAAGCACAAGAAGAAAGAGATCACGCGATGATGATGCGTAAATATTTATTAGATAATGGATATCGTGTTACATTTAAAGCAATCGCAAAACCTGATAAAACTTATCATAATCATTTAGATCCTTTACATGCTGGATTAGAACATGAAAGATATGTAACTGCTCTAATCTCTGCAATTTATGGTGCAGCATTTGAAGCAAGAGATTTCAAAACAATGCAATTCTTAGATTGGTTTGTAAAAGAACAAGTAGAAGAAGAAAAAAATGCAGAAGATTTAATTAAGAAGATGCAATTATTTGGTGGCGATTCAAAAGGTTTATATATGTTAAACCAAGAATTAGCTGCAAGAGTTTATACACCTTCAACAACTGCTAAATAATTTAAAACCATCGGTTAAATCCGATGGTTTTTTCATAAATAGAATTATGATAACTAAAGCCTATATCTGGTCTCTATTTTATCTTTTTTATTCACTGATTGCCTTTTTAAAAATTAATTGAATGTCTTCATCAGATAAAAAGGGATAAAAGACATCTAAATCAATTTCTAACTCATCATTTAATGCTTTTTCTACAACATCATGCAATGTCTCTTCAGAAACAAAAGGAAGTAATGTTCTTACACTTTCTTTTTCAGTAATTAGTAAATATAATATTTCATCGACTTTTTCATCACTCAAGAAAGGTAGAATATTATTTAGCGAAATACCTTTATATTCTTTTGTTTCAGAATTAAGCACACGATCTACTAACTCATTTAATTGTTCATCCTCTAACATAGGTAACATCTTTTTTAAATTGATTTCCATTTGAAATTCCTCCTATTTTTTTAATCGGTTATTTTGAATAAAACGTTGTTCACTTGGTGTTAATTTACATTTTAATTCATCATCGATTTCATTATGATTTTTGATAAGTGACGCTAACACTTGAATTCGTTCTTCGTTTGATAATTGATAAAAAATATCACTTATCTTCACATCTAATTCTTCTTTACAAATCTTTTGAATAATAAAGTGTCGATCATGTCCTTTGAATATATTTTCTTTATCCATTTCAACTTTATCGTTTATACAAAGAATTTCTTCCAAAGATACTTCAAAAAATTTTGTTAATTCTACCAAATTATCAATAGTAGGCATAGTTTCTCCATTTTCCCATCTTGATATAGCTTGTCTTGTAACATGAAGTTTAGATGCTAATTCTTCTTGATTGAAATTTTTATTGTTTCTTAAATTTTGTAGTTTCTTTCCAATGCGTATACAATCTAACATTTCATCCTCTCTCCCTTTTCTTAAGTTGTTTATGAATTACTTTGTATTAATCACTCCTTAATTAAATTAGCTAATTTCTTTTTACATTTTTATTATGCTCAATGTTATTTATGAATACAAGCAATTTATAGTTGCTTATAAAAAAAGAATACAGGAATGGCCCTATATTCTTTTGATTATTTTTTAATTAACCCCTTTTCTTGATAAATCTTTTCATTAATTTTATAAATATCTTTACGAATTTCTAAAGAAAAAATTCTTTTTCCAATAAAGTATGGATAATATCTTGATTGATTTATTAAACTAACTAAATACGAGTGATGAATCACTTTTTCTTTAATTATATTCACTTTTTTTATAAGCTTATCATGTGAAAAGAAAAACATATTACATTCTTTTATTTTTTTTAAACTTTCTGTTTTTAATTTTTTAGTAAAAAGGTATTTTAGTGGCTTTTTATTGCTAATTTCGAAATATCGAAAATTTCTACTTATTAAAGCGAGAATGTAACTTTTCTTAAAAAGATAATTTGTTAGATTAATTTGATATTCTTGATCATTTACTTTTATCAAAAATAAATTTTTTTGCTCTATGACTTTTATATCTAATTTTTCTTCATCTAAATCACTTTTTTTAATTATATTTTCTTTCATATCATTTAAAGGATATAAATTTGTGTATTGATAGAAAATGATTAATAAAAACAAAATGGTTATTAAATAAAACATAAGTGCAATTACAAACAATAAATAATATTTCTCTTCTGTAAAAATTGCTTGAAGTAATCCAATAATTGTCAAAACCATTAATATGGCGTTTACAATTAATAAAACTAAAAATCTTTTTTTCATTTATAATCACCGTTTCTTCAAAAGTATAAAATTACTTATTTTAACAAAAAGTACGATTCATTATTAAAAATCATTTTACTTTTCTTTATCCTTATCTAATTCAAAAAATTTTTTCATACAATTTATCATATCAGCACCATATGATTGATAAGTTTTTTCTCCAAGACCATACAATTTAATAAATTCTTCTTTTGTTTCCGGTTTGTATGTTGCCAAACTAACTAAACCCTTATTAGATATAACAGCATAAGCCGGAACGCCTAACTTTGCAGCAATACTATTTCTTTTTTTTCTAAGAAATTTTAATAACTTCATATTTGTTAAAATATTTTCTTCATCGTCAACAATGATTTCAAATCCATCTTTTTCAATCGTTCTAAGTTTTGTTTGAGTTCTATGAACTTGAGCGTATTTTCTTTCTTTTATTTCATCCTCAACTACGTTTTCCACTTTTACATCCGTAATTTTACTATTTTTAGGCAATGGCACAGAATCACTTATCTCGTATCGAGCATAAGTCGGTTTATTAATGGAAACATCTTCTTCAAAACCATTTTTAAGCCATTTATGATAATATTCACGGCTCATTGTTCGATCACATCCAGTACCATCTACTCTATAATTAGAGCAACCTAAAAAGAAGTCGTCATTTTTGCTTTTGACAATTAAATAACCATCTTTACATTCATCACATTTTTGAATGGATAGTTCTTTTCCACCGATTTCATTTGTAATATAATTACAGATTTCTGGTTCATTTGTGCAAATCCACAATTTCATCCCATAATTTTTGTTCCATTTTAGTTGTAAAGGAAAACCACAAATTGGACACTTCTTAATCTTTCCAACATTTGTTTGACTATTTTTGTTAATGTTTCCTATTAAAGTAATATCAGGATAGTCATCAATTAATTCTAAAATAAATTCAGATGGATAATTTTCAGGCGTAGCAATATAAACCCTATTTTTAGTTCGTGTTAATGCTACATAAAATAAACGTCTTTCTTCCGCATAATCCATAGAAGTATCAAATTTAGTTACATATCTTAACACAGGATCATCTTCAATTTTTGATGGAAATCCATAGAGTTCATTTCGAGCATTAATGAGTATTACATTATCATAACCTAAACCTTTAGAACTATGTGCAGTTAAAAATTCTAATTTAGCATAAGGATATTTTTTACTAAATATTTTCCCATTTTTTTCATCATATACAAAATCATTCGAAAAACACATGTTTCTAGCGTCAAAACCAAATCGACCAATTAATAGAATGGAAGAAAGCAAACTTTTCCCTTCTTTTTTATTCGTCTCTAAAATTTCACCTATTTGTTTTTCGATGATTTTTCCTAAATTATAATATTTTCCACCTTTACCATTTGTTAATTTCCGATCAACTTTTTCATCATAGGTATAGATAATAATTGGTTTAGAAATTCTTTTCGGAGACACTAAAGTCTTTTTTATTTGAACATCATTTTTTTGAACAAAATTACCGGCAATATCAATAACTTCTTGTGCATTTCGATAAGTTTTAGTAATCTTTAATTCATCTGCATATCCGAACTTTTCAGAAAAATGAGTAAACAAAGAAACATCTGAACCACTAAAAGCATAAATAGATTGCCAATCATCACCTACGGCAATAATTTTTGCATCACATAAATTAGATAATTCTCTGGTCAAATCGAATCTTTGGCGTGAAATATCTTGATATTCGTCTACAATGATATATTTAAAACCTAATTTTTCTTTCGAAATACTTTTTTCTCTTAAGATTCGTGCCGAATCATTTATCATATCTTGAAAATCAATTGCATTTTCTAAAGATAATTGTTTTTGATATTCTAAATAACATTCTTTAGCTATATCTAAAAATAATTTTGACCGAACGTTAGCATATCTTTGCATTCTATAAAAATCATCAAAATCATATCCATCTGTTTTAAAGTTAGAAATAAATACACACATTAATTTTATAAATTTAAGAATATATTTATTTTCTTCTGTATGAATTAATTTTGAAAATACTTCAACTTTAGAAATTTCATTTAATTTAAAATTATTTAGAATTAGTTTCTCTTTCAAATGTGAAATTAAATCATTACCATCACTATAAGCAGAATAAGTAAATATTAAATTCGTATTATGTTTTTTATGAATTTTTATTTTATCTATTATCTCTTCTTTATA
>CAJJXN010000003.1 GCA_905197115.1 uncultured Bacillota bacterium
ACTTCAGGATCGTAGTATCGAGACTTTAAGAAGTAGAGATTGGTTTCTTTGTCAAAGTAGTAACCTCTATAACGAATCGGGTTGAGATTACCAATAAAGTCAGGATCAGTATTCTCATTTTCTGAAGCATCTAAAACAATGTGATTGCCCCAAGCATCATAAAGATAAGAAGCACAGAGATTGCCATTCAAATCATAGATGTGGGTAACATCATTAAAGAGATTACGAATAAGTAAATAATCCGTTCCATAATGATAAAAGATTTCATGTTCTCCCTTTTCTTTACATAAAGATAGTATATCTTATTTTTTCTTATTCTACAATTAAAAGCATCATAAGTAAAACTAATACTCTAACAAAATAATTAGGAATGTTCGATTTTTTACAAAAGAAATCACAAGCAAATTCTCAAAATAAATATGTAAGTTTTAGGGTTATCTTTTTTATTAAAAAGGAATGTAATTATCTATTAAGAAAACTATACTTCCTGTGTTTGAAGATTAATATTGTTTTGCTAATGAGTTTTTTTCTTAGCTGATATCGATTCTTGAAAAAACATTTTCTGGGAATTTTTCTAAATCAGAATATTTTATTTTTATTGTTATTCCTTTTCTCCAACCAATTTTATTGTTAAGTCTAATATATAGCCACCCAGGAGATACACTCAAACCATAAATTAACAAATAATTTAAAAATGTTCTTTTTGTGTATCTCATATCTTTAATATTACTAATTGGTATTATTATATTTTTGTTTTTTCTTTTAATAACAATCTCTTCATTAGTAATTATCATTTTTTTTTAATTCGATTTTTTGTTTTTTCATATTATCCTCACCATGTTTGATTTAATCCAAATTGCAAATCTGATAGGACACCTTTAATTGCTAGTTCAAGCTCCGACAATTGCTCTAGCAGTTATAGAAGTTATCTTGCCGTTACAGAAAGAACTATTCCACTTACAATGATTAATCCACTAAGAACCAATTGTGCCCATTAAGGCATATGTTCAGATTCGTCCACAAACATCACAAATGCGATGTGAAATTAAGAACCCTTATAGTTTTAATTTAAGAGTACGAACTCCCTCTATTATTTTCATTATTAAATCATTAAGTATATATGCATTTAATTCTTCTAAATTTTCATGTTGCTCAATTCTTTGAGTAAAAGATAAAATCTTCTTTTCTTGATTTTCAGTTGATTCTGTCTTGGAATATAATTCAGCCAATTTGGTTTTTATTTCTTTTTTTACTATATAATCGTGGGATAAGACACTAAACATTTCTTCTGTAATTCTTCCAAGTACAGAATCTTCATATAATTTCTTTTCAATTTTTTGTAGTTCTTTTACAAAAATACCAACCACAATATACTATGATTAATATTAATTTGTCTAAAGTCCATTTGTTAATGTCTTATTATTTTATCAATTTTTCTAACATATTTTTTGTAATTACAACCCAGAGTAAATATCCAAGAGTCATTCATAAATATCTTATTAATTTTTTCATTTACTAAATAGAATACAACAAATGTATCTAAATTATTAAAGTAAAACAAATCTTCTTTTTGAAAAATATCATTGGTATTCCCTAATATAATTAATGTCTTCCATTTTGAAAAATTAGAATTATTTGTTTTTTCTTGTAGTTGATTCAATATTTGTTCTATAGATTCTTTTTCAATTAGTTCTTTCCAAAAAATCAAATATATTTTATCAGCCAATAAATAACAACTTAATTCTGATTCAATTTTATATGTTAATGGGTATTCTTTAATTATTTTTTCTTTGATATTCATATTTTGCACCTTCTAATTAATTGTTATTAATGAATTTTGATATAGCAGAGATGGCATGTTTGAATTAGGTTTAAAACCACCCCAGTCAAATTTTCTTATAAAATTCACTACTCCTGAAATTCCTGCTCCGATTGCAGATTGTAATAAAATCTTTTGACCATATGGTTTAAGAAATACACTCAAGAATTTTTGTGGCTTAAACCAACCTAAATTAGTTGGCACCAACTTGCCCCCTATATAATTACCAAGCAATGTTGCACCAAAATTAAGTCCTAAATCTAAAAGAGTATTCCATCCAACTTCTTCTCCTCTAATAAGAGTTTCGATTGTATCTACACCAGTTTGAACAAGTGCGCTTACACCTGCGGAAATAAATATTGATGCTCCCCCAGTAGGTAATGCTAGACACAAAACTAATGCATTAACACCAGTGCCTAAGGTAGCTCCTGCAACTCCTCGCCATAATTCACTTCCTGTTGCGCCTGCTAGAGCGTTTGAAACTAATTGAACTATTCCACCTATTAATGATGATCCAAAGGTAATCCCAATTAATGCTGCAATACCAAAAGAAATTGCAAGACACCCACTAGGATCGACAAACATCACCGGATTGTTCTTGCAGTAAGCATAAAGATTGAAACCAAAGAAGGAATAAGGGTCAATGAAATCAACCGAGTCAGGAGAAATGAAACGACCAACTTCAGGATCGTAGTATCGAGACTTTAAGAAGTAAAGATTGGTTTCTTTGTCAAAGTAGTAACCTCTGTAACGAATCGGATTGAGATTGCCAATAAAGTCAGGATTTGTGTTCTCGTTTCCTGAAGCATCTAAAACAATGTGATTACCCCAAGCATCATAAAGATAAGAAGCACAAAGGTTGCCATTTAAATCATAGATGTGCGTCACATCGTTAAAGAGATTGCGAATGAGTAAGTAATCCATTCCATCTACTCGAATACAAGACACTTGATTATCCTCATAAAAGAAATAAAGAGTGTGGTTTGAATTGACTTCTTTGAGTAAACGATTAGAGGAGTCATACATATATTGTACTTGATTTTTAGTGGTTCTGCAACCGAAAACATTGTAGTTAAAAGTCACATCACCGAATTTGTAAAGAAAAGGGAAACGACCATAACCACATTCTTTGTTGCGGTAGATGAGAGGATGACCTAGATTGTCATACAAGCAAAGTTCACTGTTAAAGGAAAGGAGACGATTGTTGTCATCATAGATAAAAGAATTCGATTGGATAAGAGAGTGGTTAGAAGAATCAAAGACTTCTTTTGAGATGATGTTTTTGTTGCTGTCGTAAGAATAGAAAAAAGAATGATGAGAGAAAAGATTGTCTTCTTGAATAAGTTGATTGTTGTCATCGTAGATAAAATGATGAATTTCTTTTCCATTAGAAGAAACACTACTGATATTGTTAAATGAGTCATAAGTGTAAGAAAGAATCTCTTTTCTAGAATGGTTAATAAAAGTTTGAATTTGATAAATAAGAGGAGACGTTTCATTTTGAGAGTTTAAGTAAGAAAAAGATTGAGAAGCAAGAAGTTGATTGTTCAAAGAGAAAGATTTCAAAGAAAGACGATGAAGGTTGTCAAGTTTTGTATGAATCTTTAAAGAATTAGGGAGAGTGGATTCATATTCATCTAAGTTAAAGGAATAAGTAAAGATATTGTTTTCATCTAGCTTGTAAGAAAGAGAGTTGACATTTTTAAAATCATCGTAAGAGTAAGAAGTTTCAAGAAGAGGAGTTTTCACTTTTTCTAGAAGACCGTCTTGATTGTAAGTAAAACGAGTAAGTTGTAAAGTGATATCATCTTCAATGGATAAAAGTTGACCTTTGTTGTTGTATTCAAAAGATAAAGCACTGGTTAAAGGGGAAGAGGAATAAGGAGCAAGGAATTGGGAAATGTCGCCCTTTTGATTATAAATGAATTGATACTTTTTGCCGTTAGGGAAAGAGTGAGTGACTTTTTTACCCATTTCCTTAATATATTTTCCATTGACAAAATTAGAGACTTCAACATTTTCTTCCACGAGGGTTTGGCGTAACTCTTGATTGTTTAAAAGGACTTTTGTTTGATTGCCATTTTTATCGTATTCAAAATGAAGAGAGGAACCATTTTGGTCTTGAACTTGAGTGAGGAAACCAAGGGTGTAATGAAATAAAAGTGAATCTTGATTATGAGATTTGGCAATCAAATGGGAAAGGGAGGAATCGTAACCAAGAAAAGTAGATTGATTTCCTACTTGAGTAGAAACCATCAAAGAAGAAATAGAATCCTTGTAATGATAAGAAATAGCAGGATCTTCTTTTTTGCTTTTCTCATGAATAAGACGACCATATTCGTCAAAAGTTTGGTAGATAGAGAAAGCAGAGGTAGGGTTGTCTTGATGATAAGTCAAAGTTTTTTGCGTGTTTGAAGAATCATCAAAAAGGAATTCATGAACAATCCCTTTGCTGTCTACAACTTTTATTAAATTACCGTCTAAATCATAAGTATGATGATAAGTCGTGACATTTTGCTTTTCATCTGTTTCTTCGATAATAAGAGGGAGTTTGTTATGGTATTTTTTGTAAAGAGTAGAAGTAATAAAGTCCGTTTTAAAATGAAGTGAATGATCTGCATTAAAAGATTGGTAGTAACCAATCGCTTGACTAACTTTAAAATGGTCAAGAAGAACCTCTCCTTGGTTGTTAGAAAAATCAAAGAGAACTACCACATTAGTAAGTGTTTTGTTTGAATCAATAAAGAAAGGGACACAAACAAGTTGCCAATTTGTATTCGTAAAATCAAAAGTAGTTCTTCTTATTTGCTTCGTGCCATCTTGGTAGTTGATTTCCACTCTTAATTCAAAGTGAGCAGAAGAAGAGAGGTCAAGATTAGATTCATCTTCTAACATTTGTTGCGTTTTGGTTACATACAAAGAGTTGCTAGCTTTAGCCCAACCAGAGAAGACGAAGGCTTTGTGATTGTTTAAAGAGGAAGAAAGTAAAGTTTGTTTTAAAATGACAGTATTGCCCGACATTTTTAAAGATTTAGAACCGCTTATGGTTTCGTTTGTAACTAAGGTAACGTTTCCTTGAGTTTCAAAAGAGGAGTTTTCATTTTCAAAACTGCCATTGATGAGATAGTTTTTACTTGTTTCATTTAAAGTGAGGGCATATTCCTCTTCTTCATTTTGAAAGAAGCAGAAAGCATTGTTGAGGGAGTTTTTTGTTTGAGACGAGAGATTTGAAGTTTCATAAATGGTTGAGGGGTTAGCAAAGTCGTCAAAAATGTAATGGGTTTGTTGATTGTTTTGGTTGGTCAGTGTTGCACAAGGATAGTGGACATAAATGGTATCACTTGTTTCTAATTCTTTTTCTTTTTGAATGATTTGGTCATTTTTGATCGTTGCAATTTGAGAATATATATTCACTTTTCCGGGATAAGTAGAAATACAATGACCTGCACTGTCTGAAATTTCGTATAAACCGATGTCGTTGTAGTGATAGAGAATGAAATCTTTGTCACTATGAGTAACTTTGATTAACTTCCAATCTTCGTATTCATAGTGCACTTTTCTGCCATAACAGTCCTTGACTTCAACAATTTGGTTGTTTTCGTATTGGAAACTTAAAAGTTTTTCTTTTTCTTTGTTCGTGATGAAGCAAAGTTGATCATCTTGATAAATAAGAAAATATTCTTTTTGATTTTGGTTGAAATAAACGAGTTTTCCATCATAGTCAAAACCTAAAATTTGATTAGCCGTAATTAAATAATCCATTGGTTTTTCTTTCTCTTTTTGAATGTTTTTTTCTAAGAGATGTTTGATTTCATTGATTTTATTTTCTTGAAGGTGGATTCTATCTTTGAGTTGTTGAATATAGATTTCTTTTTGTTGTTGCGTTTCTTGGTTGATTAAACATTGCAAAAAGTTCATTTCTTCTTGGTTTCTTTGGATTTGTTGTTGGCTATAAATTTGATTAATCTGTTGCTTTGTTTTTTCATAAGCTACTTCTTCTTCGGTTTTGTAATAGCGAATAAAGCGAACAAAATTTTCTTCTCCTAGTACTTCAAGAAATGATTTAAATCCAGGTAAATTTTTAAATAATTGAAGAATTTCATCATCACTCATTTTTTCAATTGCTTGATTAAATTCCCCATTTTGTTTTTCAATTTTTTCTTCTAATTCTACTTTTTGTTTGTTTAATTGCTCTAATTGTTCGCTCATTTGGTATTCATTGATTTCAATTTGTTGTTTGAAATTTTCTTGTTGCAACTTTTGATATTTATCTTGTAATTCGGTGATGCTTTTTTGTTGATAACTTTGGTATTGATTGTATTGACTTTGCAATTCTTCTTGATATTGATAACATTCCATTAAAAATTGATGGTACGCTTTCGTTTCATCTTCTAAATGCGCATAAGCTAAATCAACATTGCATTCGATTGGATAATCAAAATAGACTTTTTTTAAATAGAGAGTGGATTCTAACTCTCCTTTTTGATTGTAATATAAAGAATTCGATACAATCATTTCTTCCTCGTCATATTTTTTGATTCGTTTGATAACTTTTTTATATTCTTTTACTTTAAATTCTTGTTCATTTAACAAAAATACATCTTCTTCTTTTTCATTTTTAGTGATGAAATCGATGTCTACATAGTATTTTAAGTCACTTTCTAGTAGCGCAACTTCGTATTCAAAACGCAAATCTTTGTTGACCTTTATATCGACTCTTTTTTTGTTTTTGTCCAAATAATAATATTGTTTTTGTTTGTTTTCAAAAATGGTTTTTATCAGTTTGGCTCTTGGCTCATCCACGATTAACTTTTTTTGTCTTTCATCTTCATAATAGAAGTGGACTTCATGCTCTTGTTGTTGTTTATCAATATATATTAAATTAAATCCTTTTTGTTGAACCTCTTCTTTTAAAACAAAGTGTTCATTTCCTTCTTCTTCATAATAATATCTTTTTTTGAATGGATGCACTTGGCTATCGATATCGACTTGATATATCACATCACTTTCTTCTTCGCTTACTCGATTTTTATGAAACAAATATGTATGGAAGTTATGATGAAAAACTCCCATCGGTTTTTTCTTTAATGGAATATTTGCTTGATTATGGTTAACCATTTCACAAAATAAATGACCATATTTGAATTCCCCTATTGTTAAATCTTCCTGCTCAAATCGTTTGCTGGCATCAATTAAGCTCAGTTTTAATTGCCCTTTTTCATTGAAAGGATAGCTTTTCATGTTTCTTTCATTTTTGAATAACTGTTTTTCATAGTATTTGATTTCAAGAAGAGGTGCGTCATTTATACTTTCTTCTCCTCCAAGTTGTCCAATTTTTAATTCATTACCTTCTTCGTCATGTGCTTTTATCACAATCCCTTTGAAATTTCTTTGTTGCAACATGGAAGTGATGTCAATACAAAGAATATTACTATCTGGGTATCGGTTTTGTATGATCGCTTGGCTTTTATAACTTGGCAAGGTATTTCCTTCTTGTACATTACTTGTTAATTCATGCACACTATAATACAATCCACTCGCATACTTTTTGATTTTTAGTTTGAATATCGCTTCTACAACTACCATATTACTTTTTAAAAATGGAAGGTTGAAAGTATAATATCCTCTCATTATCTTCGTTGCTTCTTTTTTTCCAAATTCGACGATTTGAGGTGCTCTACTTACTTGGGTTCCCACCGATTGATAACTTCTTATCGTTTCTTCTTGTGACTGAACAACTATTTCGGGATCTAAGGTGATGGGATAAATGCGGTTTTTATCTTCTATCCACGCTTGATTCGCTTTCATTGTAATTTGATAATCTTCGTTTCTTTTTTCTATCTCATACCAAATATCTTCACTATATTCTTGATTCCCATCATACATCAAGGGTGCTTTTAATACATACTCTAACGTGTTCTTTTTTTTATGATAAAATTCGATTTCTTCTTTTTCTTCATTATACACGACTCTTAAATTCGTTGTTTTTAAATAAAAACAATATTCTGGGTATGTTCCTCTTTCTTTTAACACGATATTTGATTTGATTTTATTACCTTTGACGAGGATTTCCAACTCTTCTTTTTCGTTTCGTTTAAAAATCGCTTTCCCTTCATTTCTTTCTTTTCCTTCTTTTATTTGAATCGTTTCTACTTCCCCTTCACATTCAATTTTAATGGTCGTGTCTTCTTTTTGGATTTCATATATTTGTTTTTTTCTTCTTTTTGGGATTCTTACTTGAAAACAATTATATTTTGTTTGATACTCTTCTTCTTTTGCTTCAAATCGATTATCTATTTCTCGATACCTTTTCTCTTCTTTTTGATAATAATGCACGGCTTCTTCATAAACTTTTGCTATCATCTCTTTATTTTCTAATTCATAATGTTTGACTTTTTCTTCCCTTTTTTCTTTCATTTCTTTTTCTATTTTTTCTTTTTGTTTCTTCTCTTCTTTTTGTTGCATAATTATTCTTTTCATTTTACTTCTCCTTCATCTTGTGATTTCTTTTTATAATCCATTTTTCTTCTTGATTCTCTAACGGATTCTTTTCAAATTGATCGAGCATTTCTTTTCTTTTTGCTCCTTGATGTAATTTACTATACATCCCTTTGGCCACACTCAAAGTTAGACTCGCTCCTGTTATTAAGCCCACCAACATCCCTTTATCAAGAACAATCTCTTTTTTGGTTATCCATTCATTTGCGATATACAATATACTATAACTAAGCAAAGCAACGATTCTTCCAATCTTTGAAAGCAGCAAATCTTTTTTTACGGCATGGGTTTCTTTTGTAATTACTTTTTTCTTTTGTAGTCCTTTCTTAATGATTTGAGTGATAATCATAGTGAGTATGCTTGACACAATCGTCACATACCCCAAACTGACAAAGTACTCATATTCTTGTATTATTTCTTTCATTTCTTTTCCCTCCTTATGGTTTAGTATAATTTTTCTTTTTCTTCGTAACATGACACTTTATGTCTACTTCTTCTTTTCATTAAAAAAACCATTCCTTGATTTGAAATGGTTTAAGTCATAATATTGAATAATGTTTTTAAGTTAGATTTGAAAAGAAAATAATACATATGTTTATTTTAAGGGATTTTTCATATCTGCTATTTTTTGTTTGATTAAATCATCAGCCAAATATGATCCAGCGACGATAACATCTACTCCTGCTTTCTTAACAATTTTTGTTGTTTCCTGATTGATACCTCCATCAACTTCAATTAGACAATCAAGGTGATTTTTATCGATATATTCGCGAAGAAACTGAATTTTTTGAGTTGCTATATTCATATATTTTTGACCACCGAAACCAGGTTCAACAGACATGATAAGGACAACATCAATTTTTTTAAGATAAGGAAGAATTGCTTCAATCGGAGTATTCGGTTTGATTGAAATTCCAACAAAAGTATCTAATTGACGAATTTGTTTAATCGTATGTAAAATATCTTTTTTATAACGATAAGATTCAAAATGAAAAGTGATTAAATCAGCACCACTTTCAACAAATTGAGCGATATAAAGATGAGGATTAGTAATCATTAAATGAACATCTTTAAAGATAGGACAAGGTTGTAAAGACTTTACAACTGGAAGTCCAAAAGATAGATTGGGAACAAATAAACCATCCATAATATCTAAGTGAATCCAATCGGCTTTTGCAGCAATAATCTTTTTCATTTCTTTGTCTAAATGTAAAAAATCAAATGATAATAAAGACGGTGCAACTTTTATTTTTTTCTCCATATCTTTTTTTCTCCTTTCAATTCAGTTAATATTTGTAAATAGTTTTTATAACGCTGAGGATGAATAAGACCTTGCTCTACAGCTTCTTTAACTTTGCATTGTGGTTCATTTAAATGCAGACAAGTATTATATTTACATTCACTTGCATAATCGTTAAAGTCTTTAAAAATTCTTGCTAAAGAAGAAGGTTCAATGTTTAAATCAAGGCGCGAAAATCCAGGTGTATCTGCAATTAAAGCGTCGTGAAGAACTAAAAATTCAACTTCTCTTGTTTGATGCTTTCCTCTACCTAATTTTTGACTGTAGTTTCCAACTTCTTTTTTTTGTTCGTTGGCTAAAGCATTAATTAGACTACTTTTGCCTGTAGCACTTTGTCCACACAAAACAACCTTTTTTCCTTTAATTATTTCTTTTATTTTATTTATATTAATATCATTATGAGAAGAAAAAGCGATAACCGTATATCCTGCTTTTTGATAATTAGTAATTAAATCTTCAATTTCTTTTGAAAGATGTTCACTTTTTGAGATACATAAAATAGGCTCAATATTAGCCATTTCAATTTGAACAATAAGCTTGTCTACTAAATAAGAATCAAAAGTAGGTTCAATGGTTGACATTATAATAAGCGAAACATCTATATTTGCAACAGGAGGTCGAAGAAGTTGATTTTTTCGTGGTAGAATGGATGTAATAAGACCATGATTTGTTTTTTCATCAAATTCAAAAGTGACATTATCTCCACATAAAGGAGTTTGATTGGTATTTCGAAAAATTCCACGAGCTTTACATATATAAGATTGATTCTCACTTAAAATAGTATAATCACCCGCAACACATTTAACAATAATGCCCTTTTTCATTTCTTTACTCCTTTTTTAAATAACTTCGTCCAAAATGATTTTCTTTCTGGTTCTTTATATTTAGTAATCGCAATTAATAAATCTGCTTTAAATTCGTTAATGTTTTTGTAACGTTTTGTCACATTTTTTTGACAAGCCTTTTCGATTATGTCGACAAAATCTTGAGTTATTTTACTATTATATTTACGTATGTCAGGAAAATCATCCTTAATATGAGCTGCAGCAATAGCAGTTGCAGAATTGCCAGTATATGGAAGTCGTCCACATAAAAGTTCAAACATTGTAATACCTAAAGAATAGATATCAGATTGAATAGTTGCTCGATTTCCTTTAGCAATTTCTGGATCTAAATAATGAGGGGAACCAACAATGACTTCTTGAGATGTAATTTCTGGATCATACTCATTAATAAAAGCGGTGCCAAAATCAGCCAAAATGGCTCTTCCATCACTTTTTACTAGAATGTTTTGCGGTTTAATATCACGATGAATAATATTATACTTGTGAACGTCATCTAAGGCATCACATACTTGTAAAATAATATCGACGGCTTCGTTGATTTCTAAATATCCACGGCGACGTGTTAATTCTTTAGCTGTTTGACCCTTAATATACTCCATAACGATGAAAGGATGGTCATTATACACACCTACATCAAATACTTTGACAATTTTTCTTGTTGTAAATGTAGAAGCCGTTTTAATTTCTCTTAAATAACGTTGATATTGTTCAGAATTTTCCTGAATGGTTGATTTTAAAAGTTTAATGGCTACTGATTTATTTAAAACTTTATCGAAACCTAAATAGACGACAGCGTTTCCGCCCTCGCCAATAACTGATTGTGTTTGATATCGATTTGCAATGATAAATGAATTAATCATTCTTTCTCCTTTTCTTCATTTTCAATTAAAATAAATGTAACATTGTCATTGCCACCAGCGGCATTGACTTTTTCTACTAATTCATTGCCTCTAAAAAT
Source organism: uncultured Bacillota bacterium (assembly GCA_905197115.1). Lineage (GTDB taxonomy): Bacteria > Bacillota_I > Bacilli_A > RFN20 > CAG-631 > Caccosoma. The sequence continues at coordinate 11,421 of CAJJXN010000003.1, forward strand.
AATAGATTCTTTAGAAGTTAAAACTTTTAATAATTTTTTGTTATCTAAAACATTGTGAAGACCATCTGAACAAATTAAAATATTTTGATTATCTTTGAGCGGAATTTCACCAATGTCCACACTGACTTCTTTTTTGATTCCTAAAGCATTTGTTAATACATGTCTTTTTGGATGCTTTAAAGATTGTTTATAAGTGATATAACCACTATGTAATAAAGAATTGACAAGAGTATGATCTGTTGTAATTTGAGAGATACTATTTGAATCATAAACATAAATTCGGCTATCTCCTAGATGGGCATAATACATTTTTCCATCAATGCATAAAACGCCTGAAACTGTCGTTCCCATACCAGATAAATGTTCATTCTCTAATGATTGCTGATGAACTGCTTCATTGGCTTTTTGCAATGTTTCATAGAGCCAAATTCCTACCGATTTATGAATCGGTTTTTTATACGCATCAGCTAAAATTTCAATTGTTTTATTTGCAGCATAAGAGCCTCCAAGATGACCTCCCATGCCATCACAGACGAAAGCAATGAAATTTTTGGAGTCCTTTTCTTTGTAAAAATATGCATCTTCATTATTTTGACGAACAATTCCGGTATCTGTTTTTGCATAAATTTTCATAATTTCCCCTCACTTTTTGCTCTAAGTTGACCACAAGCGGCGTCAATATCGTTCCCGAATTCTCTTCTTATTGTAACATTTATTTTTTCTTTTTTTAAGACATTATAAAAATTATTTATATTTTTTTCATTGCTGCGACGATAAATGTTTTCATTTACACTATTATAAGGAATTAAATTAACATAACAACATGTTCCTTTTAAATAAGCAGCAAGCTCTAAAGCATTTTCTGTAGAATCATTAATGCCATCTAATAAAAGATATTCAAAGGTGACACGGCGATTTGTTTTTTGCTCATATTGAATTAATGCTTCTTTTAAAACTTGCATCGGATAAGTATGATTTACTTTCATGATTTTATTGCGGATTTCATCATTAGGTGCATGTAAAGAGACAGCTAAATTAATTTGTAGTTTTTCATTAGATAGGGCTTCAATTTTAGGCACAAGACCACTTGTAGAAACACTAATATGTCGTGCTCCAATGGCTAAACCTTTTGCCTCATTAATTACATATATAAAATTCATAACATTTTCATAATTATCAAATGGTTCGCCAATTCCCATAATGACGACATGAGAAACTCGTTCATTGGTTTTATCAAGCTCATTTTGTGCTACAAGAATTTGACCAATCATTTCATGAACATTTAGGTCTCTGACTTTTTTTAACAAGCCACTCGCACAAAAACTACAACCCATATTACATCCAACTTGAGAAGAAACACAAACGGCATTCCCATAAGTATAACGCATAATAACGGTTTCAACTCTTTTTTTGTCGATAAATTCTAATAAAAATTTAATCGTATCATCATTGGATACTTGCTTTTTTACAACGGTTGGTAATTGAATAGAAAAACTTTTCTTTAAATCTTCTCTTAAAGGTAAAGATAAATTACTCATTTCATCAAAAGAGTGAACACGATGTTGATAAAGCCATCGCAAAATTTGTTCGCCATTATACTTTTTATATCCCATATTTTCTACAATGGTTTGCAATTGGGACAAATTCCAATCATAAATACTTTGCATATTAAACACTCTCTTTCACTAATTTAGCAATATAAAAACCATCACTATTGTATTCAAAAGGAAAAATTTGTTTTTCAAAAACTCTTTTCATATCTTTATGTTTACTTAAAAATTTAATTATTTGTAATTCATTTTCTTTTTTTGACATAGTGCAAGTGCTATAAACTAAAACGCCATTTGGTTTTAATAAAGTATAAGCATTTTCTAATAATTTTTCTTGAATTGCGATGATTTCATCTAATTTGTTGGGGTTCATATCAAATAAAATATCGGGTTTTCTTCGAATAACTCCAAAGCCAGAACAAGGGGCATCTAATAAAATTTTATCAAAGTAGTTTGGTCGCATTTTTAAAGCTAATAAAGTAGAATCATAACATTTTGTCATGACATTGCTTAAATGATGATGGGCTAAACTTTTATTAATTAATTCTACACGATGAGGATGAAGGTCGATCGCTAAAATTTTTCCAGTGTTTTGCATTAAAGTTGCCATATGAATGGTTTTGGAGCCAGGAGCAGCGCACATATCTAAAATATTATCATTTAATTGAGGATCTAAAATCAAAGAAACATATTGAGAAGACTCATCTTGTACGCAAATGCTTCCATTTTTCATTTCTATTTGTGAAGATAAGCTTTCTTTTCCAATATAATAAAAAGCGTTCTCACATAAATTGGCACAAATAAAATTAGGATTTTTTAAAAGTTCCTCTTTGCTTAATTTAAAAGGATTTAAGCGAATCGTTAAAGGGGCTTCTTTCATATTATCTTGTAAAATTTTTAGCATTTTTTCTTTTCCATAATGGGTTTCCCACATTTTAATTAACCAAATTGGATGATTATAAAGTGTTTGATAATACCCATAAATATCTTTAAAGTCACTTATTTGAGGCTCTTTTTTTTCTTTAGCTAAAGAGTGTAATACAGCGTTACAAAATTTACCTCCAAAAGCACCATCTAATTTTTTGGCAATATCAACAGCTTCATTTGTTATTGCATAGGGAGGAATTTTATCTAAATAACGCATTTGATATAAAGACATCATTAAAAGAATTTCCATTTTAGGTTTGACTCTTTTATCTACTGTATAAAGACTAATTTCCCATTTTAAAAGATTAGAGTGTTGCAAAGTACCATATACAATATGGGTAAACAAAGCCTTATCTTTTTCATTTAATTTGGCATTTTTTATTGTGTTGTCTAAATCAATATTGCTGTAACTTTTATTAATAAAAATATTACATAAACATTCAAAAGCACATTCTCTTACATTCATACTTCATTCCTCCTACAATAGTTTGTATGTATCAATATCTATCAAAAAACTACATTTTTTGATGGCTAGTTCCTTTTTAAAATGATGGGTTGTTTGATGAATGATTTCAATCATTTTTTCTTTATTTTTACTTTTTATCAGCATTCTTACTTTATACTTTGTATTTTCTTTAAAAATATAAGGAAAAGCAGGACCTAAAATTTCAAAATCACTCGATTGTTTCAAGAAATCACAAATTTGATCTCCCATTAATAATGCATTCTCGGGCTTTTCACTTAAAATAGTTAAAGAAGTTAAATAAGAAAAGGGTGGATAATTTCTTCTATTTCGAAAAATCATATCATGTTTGAAAAAGTTTGCATAATCATGTTTTGCCGCATATTGAATGGCATAATGATCCGGATTATAAGTTTGGATAATCACTAATCCTTCTTTTTCTCCTCTTCCTGCTCTTCCTGCAACTTGAGAAAGTAATTCAAAAGTAAATTCGCCACTTCTAAAATCCGCTACGGCTAAGGTGATATCACTATCAATGACACCAACCAAGGTTACATCATGGAAATCCAGTCCTTTAGCAACCATTTGTGTTCCTAATAAAATATTGTAATCTTCTTTTTTAAATTGTTCTAAAATTTTTAAATGACCATGCTTGATAGAGGTCGTATCATTATCCATTCGTAATATTTTAGCTTTCGGATATTCATTTTGAATAATTTCTTCAATTTTTTGAGTACCACTTCCCATAAAAAGAAAATCAGTACTATTGCATTTTGGACAAATATGCTCAAATTTTACTTCATGATTACAATAGTGACATTTAAATTTATCTCCTTTTTTATGATAGCTCATAGAAACTTCACAAGTTGGACATTTAAACATATACCCACATTTTCGGCAAGAAACATAAGGCGAATACCCTCTTCGATTGTGTAATAAAATCATTTTTTCATGATTCTCTAATCGTTTTTTGATTTCTTCATCTAATGTTTTAGAAATTAAAGAAACGCCTTCTTTTAAATAATCTTCTCGCATATTTACAATTTTACAAATAGGCATAGAATGATGATTTGCTCGATGATTTAATGTTACACAATCATATACATTTTTAATCGCTCTTGATTTTGTTTCAAAACTTGGCGTTGCACTTCCTAATACCACTTTACAATGATGTTGATTCGCTCTAAAAATCGCAATATCTTTAGCATGATAAGTTGGCATAGTATCTTGCTTGTAACTTGTGGAATGTTCTTCATCTAAGATGATAATTCCTATATTTTCTAAAGGGGCAAAAATAGCACTTCTTGCACCAATGACAACTTGAGCTTGTTGATTTTTAATTTTATCATATTGTTCTTTTTTTTCTAAAGGTGTTAAATTGCCGTGTAAAACAGCAATTTTATCTTTAAACCAGAGTTTAAATCTTTGAATAATCATAGGTGTTAAAGAAATTTCAGGAACCAATATAATGGCTGTTTTATCTTGTTTTAAATAATAATCAACTAAGTGCAAATAAACTTCTGTTTTTCCACTTCCGGTTACGCCTTGTAATAATATTGTAGTCTTTTTACTTTCAAGAATTTGTTGAAAGGCCCTCTTTTGTTCTTCATTTAATGGATGTTTAGGAAAGGTATTTTCTTGATACTCTGCTAAATAATCTTTAATTATTTCTTCTTTTTTTATTGAAATAAAACCGAGTGATTCAAGTTTTTTTAACATTTCCGATTTGTTTTTTAAATCTTTTTGATACGTTTCTTTTGCTTGACATAGTTGATTGTATAATTCTTTTTGCTTAATGGTCAAAACGCTCGTGTTTTGATTCAAAATAGGAATAATTTTATGAACAATCTTACCTTTGATTTGTTTGAAACTATTTTTCTTTGTTGGTCGATAAGAAGGAGGCAAGAGTGTTTGAATGCAACTTATCAAAGGTGTAACATATGTATAAGCCATATATTTGGCTAAACAAAAAAGGTCATCGCTTAAAATTTTTTCTTGATCGATGACAGAATGAATATATTTATACTCAATATAATCTTTTTTACAAATTTCTTCAAAAGTTAAGGATGTAAATTGTATATCTATGACATAAGCAATAATATTTTGATGATGAAAAGGAACATAAACGCGATAACCAACATCCACGTTTACATCATCATTTGCTAAATAAGAAAAAGAAGTGTCTAAAGATAAAGTTCGATGTTCAATTAAAACTTTTAAAATCTTCATGCGCTTCACTTCCTTAACATTTATTTTGTTATATTTCCATAGTGAGAAATGATATTTGCAATTTCTTCACTTGCTTTTGAAATCGTATTATTAATGACTACATATTTATAATCATTTTGCAATTTCATTTCTCTTCTCGCTTTTGATAATCGTTGTTGAATAATATTTTCTGGTTCGCTTCTTCTACCACGAATTCGGTTTTCAAGTTCTTCAAAACTTGGTGGAACCATAAAAATGGTAATTGCATCTGGACATTTTTGCATTACTTGTTTAGCACCTTCAATTTCAATTTCAAGCAATACATTTTTTCCTGAATTTAACAATTTATCGACAAAAGATTTAGGAGTTCCATATTGATTGCCGACAAATTCAGCCCATTCAAGTAACTCTCCATCATTTTTTGCTTTTTCAAATTCTTCTTTAGAAACAAAGAAATAATCTTCGCCATCTTTTTCATTTACTCTAGCTTTTCTTGTTGTCATTGAAATGGAATAAGCTAAATTTAAATGCGACATTGTCATAATATTTTCGCGAATCGTGCCTTTACCAACACCACTTGGACCACTTAAAATAAATAAGGTTCCTTTTTGCACATATACCCCTCCTAACAATTTCTTTAAAAGAATAGATTAATTATACTAAAAAACAATCCTATTTTCAATCGAAATTCGCTCTATAATTATTTATAAGTAGTGAAAAGTGTGTTAAAATACAAGTGGTGATGAATATGGCATTAGATTTTTTGGCTTTTAAACGAATTGTCGAGTTATTAAGAAATGATTTGTTGAATGGAAAAATTGAAAGAATTTTTCAAATTTCAAACGAAGAGTTTTTATTTGAAATACGTAATAATAATAAAAATTATCACATGATGATAAGTACTCACCCATTAATGCCATATATCAATTTAATGAATAGTAAACCAAAAACAATTTCGATTCACACGAATTTAGTTTTAGTTTTAAGAAAATATTTAGAAAATGGAAAGATTGTAAAAATCAAGCAACAAAACGATGATCGCATTGTCTTGTTTGAAATTTTAGGTAAAGATGATTACTATCAAAATACCACTAAAAAATTATATATAGAATTAATTGGAAGAGCTTCAAATTTAATTTTGACAAATCAAGAAGACCTTATAATAGATTGCTTTAAAAAAATTCCAATTCAATATAATAATTTAAGAACATTATTGCCCAATGTGAAATATAATTTGCCAGATAAACCAATTAATCAAAAGTTACCTATTTCGATTGAAAATGAATTACAATTTCGCCATATTACATGTGAAGAATTAACTGAATTAATCGATAATAGTGAACAAATTTATGTCAGCGAAAATGAAACAAAAAAAGATTTTCACTTTTTTCCATTTTTGAATTTACAAGGAAAATTTCAAGCCTATCCTTGGAATGAGGGGATTGAAAAATTTTATTACAATGTATTGAATCAAGAAAGGCAAAGACAAAATATATCCTCTATTGAAAAAATTGTCAAACTAGAAATCAAAAAAAATAGTAAAAAATTAGATAAATTACACCAAGATTTGCAAAAGGCTTATCAATCTTCTGATTATAAATATTATGGAGATTTGTTATTAACATATGCTCAAGATGTACAAAGTGTTAAAAATCCTATGATGATAAAAGACGAAGAAAATAATCAAGAAGTTTTGATTCCAATGGATGAACATTTAAGTGTGTTTAAAAATGCAGTATTGTATTATAAAAAATATCAAAAATCAAAAGTAGCAATTGAAAAAGTAAATGAACAAATAGAGCTTACAAAAAATCAATTAGATTATTTGAAATCTATTCATTTTCATTTAATGCATGCATCTTTATTTGCCATCAAAGAAATTGAAGAGGAACTAATGCAACAAGGAATTCTAAGAAAAAAACAAAAAATAAATCCTAAAAATAACAAAAATAAAAAGAAAGTTGAAAAAGTTTATAAGCCTTTGCAATATAAATTAGATGAAGTAATAATTTCTGTTGGCGAAAATAATTTACAAAATGAATATTTAACTTTTAAAATCGCACATAAAAATCATTATTATTTTCACGTTCAACAATTTCATGGTGCGCATGTCATTGTGCATAGCGATATTTTAAATGAATTGCTTATTCGCCATGCAGCGAATTTAGCAGCACTTCATAGTGAAGCGTGTGAATCTTCTAGTGTTGCAGTTGATTATACACAAGTAAAAAATGTAAAAAAAATTCCGGGTGGTAAACCCGGAAAAGTGTTAATAAATCGTCAAAAAACGATTTTTATTGACCCAAGTAATGATTTAACGTTAAATCTTAAAAAGCTATCTTAAACCTTGTTGATTGTTGCAGCAAACATTTTCTTCGCTCGTTGTTCTTACGATTTCATAACGATAACATGGAACAAAATGGTTCACTACGTGTGTTCTAACAGGGATGATTACAGGTTGGTTGTAACGATGTGTGCAGTGAACAACGCATACTCTTTCAGGACAAACGATAGGTTGACATCCACATGGATTAACGTTTAAGTTATTAGTATTTGAATTCATTTCTTATCCTCCTTACTATTATAAAGTATGCATGTAACTAAGAGATGAAATAGTCACTTGCCCATTTATTTTATAAGAAAAAAGAGGACTTTTTATCCTCTTTTTTAAAAGTTTATATTAGAAAATCCAGCAAGCGCCGATGATTACAAGCAAAATAAATAAAACTAAGAATAATGCATATTGTCCGCCCATAATGATCCTCCCTTCTTACAACGTTTTTTTTATTTATAAAAATCTATTAGTATAGATAAATTGATCCAATAATAACAAGTAAAATGAATAACACTAAGATTAATACAAAACTTGTTCCTGTTCCACCACAAGTGTTAGTAACTGGTGTAGTTCCACAAGGGCAACCGCATGATTGATTTGTTGTCATAGTAAACCTCCTTTGTTTCCTACGATATACTATGTGCAAAAAGGGTATTTTGACACAAAAAAAGACAAAAAAAATACTCACGAGAAGTGAGTATTAAAATAAAGATTATTTTTTATTTTTCAAAAACAAAATTAAATGTGTCTTTTTCTTCAACTACTTGAATGGTAGTTGTTTGTGGAGCAACATCTCTTAAACTATTTTTTACAATTGCTAAACTAGCTTCTACATCAGCTTCAGATAATTCTGTTTTTTGCATTAATACTTTTTTAATATCGTTTTCAGTATACTTTTCGTTATTGAAAACCCATGATAATTCGCTAGGTTGAACATCATTTTCTTCAACGCTAACTTCTTCAACAGGAGCTTCTTTTACCACAGCTTCTATAACAGGTTCTTCATTAACTTGTTGTGCAGCTGTTTCAGCAGCAATACTTACTGCGGCAGCAATATCGAATGCAGCATTAACATTTTCATCTTCAACTTCAATTGCTTTTGGTTTTGGCTCAATTTCAAAATAAGGTTTAAAAGTAATAACGTTATGTTCAGGAACTAGTTCAACTTGACCAGTTACTAAATTAATTTGTTCTTTATCTTTCGTTTTTCTAAGTTTTAACACACCAAATCCAGATAATTTAATGCTTTCTTCCAAAGAAATTGTGTTTTTTAAACTGTCGAAAATAAAGTCATAGTACTCTTTTGCTTCTTTTTTTGAACAGCCTAATTTTTCGCTAAGAATATTAACCCAATCTTTTTGCTTTAACATAATATAACCCTCCGTTCGGATATATTATACCAAAAACATACGATTTGTCCAACAATTTTTTCATTTTTATTCAAAAAAATCTCAAGAGAACCTAAAATAAGTTTTATCAAGCAAAAGAAGGGTTTATAAAAGCTTGAAATAGCCTATAATATTCAAAAGGGTATATATTATATATATATTCCGGGTGTTTTTATCATTTTAAGGTTGAAATATAGCGTTTCTTAGTATATAATAATACGTGCGATGTTAAAAAGGGAGGTCTTTTCATTCATGAAAAAGAAATTAGCACCATTAGGTTTCCTTCTTTGTACAACTTTACTTGCTGCAGGTTGTTCAAAAGGAGACGTAAAAATTGAAAAAGTTGATGGTAATTTTGTCATTTACTCAATTACTGTTGATGGTAAAAAAGAAACTTTCACTGCTGATGATTTATTAGCAGAAATGGCTGATTCTTCAGTAGCAACAGCAAAGATTTATAATGAAATCGCTCGTAAAGTATTTGCTATCGCAGCAGATAAAACATTAACGAGTGCTGAAATTTCTGAAATTAAGAGCGTTGCTGAAGAACAAGTTACAGATTTTAAATCAAATGTTAAAGCTCAAGCTAAAGAACAAGGAATTGATTACAATACATACCTTGAAACTTCTTTAAAACAAGAAGGCGTTGAAACTTTAGGTGAACTTGAAGATTTGTATGTGGATCGTGGAAAAAAAGATGCATACTTAGAAGATTATGTTGAAGAAAATTATGAATATTTCTTGGAAAAATATCTAAGTGTTTATACGCCTTTCCAAGTTAAACATATTTTAGTAGCAGCAAATACATCAGACACAAATTATACAGATGGAACAATTTCTCCTGATAAAGCACGTTTATTACTTAAAGTTTTAAAACGTTTTATGGCTGGAGATAATTTTGCAACTGTAGCTGATTTAACTGATGATACATCTTCAAAGGATGTTGGTGGTGTAATGCCATTTAATCGTGGACAAGATTATGTTCATGAATTCCGTTTTGCTCCTTATATGTTAGCTTTATATGAAAAAGAAGGAGACGAAAGAGTAAAATTAGCTCAACAATTACATTTAATTTCTAATGATTTAGACTTATCTAAGCAAGAAGATATGGCTAAAGCAAAAGTTGAACTTGATGAATTAAGAATTTCTTCAGTTTATGAAAATGGTGTTGGTGCAATTAAATTAAGCGATGTTCTAGAACTTGATAAAGACATTGTTGCAACAGATAAAGGAAATGAATTCTATTTTGACGAAGATGGTAAAGTTAAAACAGGTGTAGATGTTCCTACTGCTGCTGAACAAGTGTATGAATTACCTGAAGGTGTTGTAAAAGGTGATGAAGGCTTCTATTTAGAACACGAATTAAGAAGAAATGTTATTTTTAACAACACATTAAATTCTCACCAAGTTAAATACATTGATGTTACAGGTGTTAACAATGTTACAAACAAAGCAACAGTTAAAATTAATGGAGTAGATACACAAGTTTTAGCGGATGAAGAAGGAAATCCAATTTATGTTGTTTATGCAAGTACAGGAATTCACTTTATGGTAAATGTATATAACTACATTGAAGAAGCTGCAAAAGATGAAACGTTAGCAAATGTTAAAAACTTCTTTAGATTATTTGACAAATCTTCTAAAGATACAGATTACTCAAAATATGCTGATGCATATATTGGTCAAAACAATGCTTATACAAAAAGAACTACTTTAGAAGAAAATAGTGATACATTATTAGCAGCTGTTCAATCTTATGTTTCTCCACTTGAAGAATATGCATTTGCTGAATTAGTTTATGTGGATAAAGAAATTGAAATCAAATTCTATTCCGATAAGATTGCTGAAAATGTAGAAAAGTATGTACAAGATAGAATTGAAGCTGGTGATGATTCTTTCTATGATTCTTTAGAAACAGCTTTAGATACTTATGGCTCAAAATTAGAAAGAGAACTTGAAGCTAAATTAGCTGCAGTTAAAGAATAAAGGGGTGATTATTAATGAAAAAGAATAAAATATTATTATTAAGTTTATTAGCTTTAGCATTAGTAGTTACAGGATGTAAGAAAGAAAAAACACAAGTTAATCGTGGATCTGATGCAATTGCTGATATCGGTGGTTCTAATACCAATAAAACTTTACAAAACTTATATGAAGAATTAAAAGCAACATCTGGTGGTTCTATGGCACTAGATATTCTTACTAAAAAGATTGCTTCAATTGAATATGCTTCTATTTTAAATGTTGAAGACAGTGCAAAGAAATTTGAAGATTTAGGAATCAAAGCTTATCGTACTAAAGCAGCATTTATTGAAGACATTGAAGACAATTTAGAAAAGCAAATTGAAAATTCAAATTATCAAGATAAAAAAGGAAAATTTGATGAAGATAAATTTGCTGAATTTGTAGAAGATGAAGGTTATACTGTTGTAAAAGATACTCCTTCAAAATATATCGACATGGAAGAATTAACTTATAACTATGACGAATATATTGAAGAAACAATTATTGAAAATTTATATGTAGATTATCTATATGAAGATTATGTATTAGGTGTAAGCAAATATTGGACTACAATTCGTAACCAATATGGCATCCAATTACAAGTCTTAAAATTTGAAAATTATACAACTGCTCAAAACTCTCATTTCAGTGAATCATTACGTGCAGATATTAATACGGTATTAACAAATGCTGAAAATAAAGTATTCAATAAAGCGAATAATTCATTATATTCATTTATGACTTTTGATTCAGATAATAACTTAATCGTATTTGATGCTCCTGTTTCAGGAAAAGCAATTAAATATACAGTATATGAAAATAATGATGAAATCGATGTTGTTTTAGATGCTTTATACAATCGTAAATTATCTAAACTATCTGATTTCAAACAAGGTAAGGCTGTAGAAGGAATTACTTATTCTTCACTTATTTCTAAAGCAAAAGTTTTAGAAACATATGAAATTAATGGCCAAACAACTGCTCAAGATGAAGAATTCTATGAAGCGATCGAAAAAATTTCTATTGCTAGAAAATTGTATGTTGTAGATACAGAAGTTGCAATGGCTAGAAACTTCGACTTAAAGAATGCTGAATATGAAGCATATCGTCCATCTCAAAAAGAAAATGCAGAATCTTTTGCTTCAACTTATTCTAATTCAAATGCTCGCACAATTAAAGAAGGTGCAAGAGTTTCAAAGATGTCTTCAGAAGATTTAAAATATTATGAAGAAAATAAAACATATACAAGAGAAACTTATGGTAGTGTTATTCCTTCAGCAATTAGCGCTTTACGTGGAACAAATGCAAGAGAATTAGAAGCTAACTTAAAAACAATTGATGGTGTTAATTATTTATTACCTGATAAAGCTGGATTAGATACTCCAATTTATGCGGATACAGATTACTATTATGTAGTTAAAGTAAATGGTTATTATGGATTTTATGATTCAAGAACTTATACGGAAGAACAAAAAGGTAGCGATGACAAAGTTGAAACAATTCAAAAAACAGTTTCTCACAATGTAAACAACTATCAAATTGAAGCTTTCCAAGCAGGTGCTTATGCTACTTATTCATATAATGAAGAAACTCATAAGTTTGCAGAAGATACTACAAAAGTAGCTTATGATACAGCAAAACAAAATGTTGAAAGTGCTGAATTCAAAAAATGGGAAAGTATCATTGATATGTGCCATGAAATTGCAACTCAAATCTTATCAAACACACACAAAGAAGAAGCTTTGGTAAAAATGTTTAAAGATTATAAGTTAGTAATTAATGATCAAGAAGTTCATGATTACATCAAAGATGCATATCCTGATTACTTCGAAGATAAATAAACATTAAAGGGATAGAAATATCCCTTTTTTTAAAACAAGGAGAAAAAATAATGGATCAAAATTGTATTTTTTGTAAGATTATTCACCATGAAATTCCATCTTATATTCTTTATGAAGATGAAAAGGTGATGGCGATTTTAGATGCTTTTCCAGCAACAAAAGGTCATGTGTTAATTTTATGTAAAGAACATTACCAAAATATTTTAGAATGTGACGAAGAAACGTTAATACACATGACGAAGACCATTCAATTAATCGGGAAAGCATTATTAAAAACTTATGCTTGTGGAATGAATGTATTGTCTAATATTCATGAAGTAGCAGGTCAAACTGTAATGCATGCCCATATTCATTTGTTACCAGTTAATGAAGATGGTACAAAAGTGAATATTCAGTTTGCATCTTTAAAAGATATTCCTTTAAAAGAAATTCAAGAATCAATTTTAAAAAGTTTATAAAAAAAGCCTCAATTAAATTTGAGGCTTTTTTGATGAATTATTTGTTGTGATTATAGAAAGTTCTTCCTTCTAAAGAGATGATTTTATTAGAAAAACTTTGTGGTTCTACTGTTGATAATGCTTTATTAATCATCGTAATACGAGAATCTAAATTGTCAATTAGATATAACAATTCAGCTTCTAAAATATGAGGTAAAACGGGAGAACCATATTCAAATTTTCCATGATGAGATAAAACCATATGCTGCAATAATGTGACGATTTCACTATTAATACCATGTTTTTTTGCAGCTTCTACAATGTCTGTTTGAATAATCGAAATATGACCTAATAGTTTACCTTTAGTTGTGTATTCTGTTGTAATAGGACCACTTAATTCAGTCAATTTTCCTAAGTCATGTAAAATAATACCACCATATAATAAATCTTTGTTAATACCAGGATAGAGCTCTACAATTGCTTTAGCCAATTTAAGCATACTTACTTCGTGATGAATTAAACCACTTGCATATTCATGATGGTTACTTTTTGCTGCAGGATGGTATAAAAACTTATCGTAATGAAGATTTAATACTTCATTCACTATTGTTTTAATTTCTATATTTTGGATAGAATCAATAAACTCATGTAATTGTAATTCTAAATTATTAGTAGAAACAGGAGGCTCAATAATTAATTCTTTTTGATCTACAGGAGCTTTTAATTCATCAAAATCAACAATTTTTAATTGCATTTGCCCACGATATAAAATAGGGTCTACTAAGATACTTAATACATTGCCGACTTTTAAAATTTGCATATCTTTATCGCTAGCATCCCATTTTTTCGCATCAATTTTTCCTGAACTATCTTGTAATATTAAATTTAGATAATTACTATGATTGTTTGTAATTCCTTTGCTAACATCTGTCACAATGCAAACAATGGTGTCACGCATATTTTCTTTTAAATCCCTAATTTTACTCATATTCTTCTCCGCCCTTAACTATTTTTTTAACTTCTTCTATATTATATCCTTTATTTATTAATTTGGATATAATTTTATGTGGATTTTCCCCATATTTTAATAAAAATTTATGATAATCCTTTTTTAAATTCTCATTATCATCATTCAATTCACATTGATATAAACAATTTTCAATTATAGATGTGCTAAATCCTTTTTGGTAAAGCGTATTTTTCAATTTGTATTTTAACATTTTATTAGAAGATGAATTACTTCGAATATGTGATTGCATATATTGTAATACATATGCTTCATTTTCTTGATACTCATTTAAAGCTTCTTGAATGATATTTTGTGAAATTCTGTTATCATTTAAGAAATTTTCAAAAACTTTTATTCCTTTATTTTTTTCAAAAATAGGTTGATGAAAATCAATAAATTTTTTTTCATCTAAATATTGATCTTTTTTTAATTGTTTTAAAATAATGGCTACATCTTTTTTGGAAACATCTTTATGAAAGCATATTTTGGCTAATTCATTTTGTGATATTTCATTTGAATAAATTTTTTTATAAAGAGGTTTTAAAACCAAAAAAGCATTTGAAAAAGATTGAATCAATTGAAAAGTTTCTTCATCTAATTCTTTATTTTTATATGGAAAAATAACTTTATAAAGATATTCATCAATGCGATAATTCTGATTTGAAATCATAAGAAGAAAACAATCTTTTAAAAATTTTATATCTTTAATTACATAGGACATGTCATCACTCCTATTATAATTATACTACAAATTTAAAGTTTTTTCTTTCTTTTTTCGTGGTTTATAAAATAAAACGACAACTGCCCCTAAAATCAGTCCTAAATAAAAAGTAATTGCTCTCCAAATAAGCAAAGATCCTTTGATTGTAGCATTGACATCAATCGTAGCAAGTTTTGTTGCAAAGAAACTTTTATATAAATAAGTATAAGCTAATTCTACGCCCACTGATCCTCCAGGAGAAGGGAAAACACCTGAAATTAAACTTGTATACGAAGCTAAAGCCACACTATCAAAGAAATACTTTCCTTGAATCGGTGTGTTAATTGCATAAAATGTTATAAACGGAATCGAGTAAAAAATAAAGAAACGTAAAATCATGAGTCCTAATAAAAGGCTAATTGTTTTCCAATTAGTAAAGATATGAGTGATGTTTTGTCGGATAAGAAGAATTTTTTCGTTAAAAGTATTTTGTGCATTTTCCACGTTTTTAATAATTTTAATTTTGCCGAGTAAAACAATTATTTTTAAAAATAAATTTTTAAAGAAAGGTAAGTAAGCGATTAAAATTACGAGTAAAGATAAAGACGCAATAAGTGAAAAACTAACAATTAATAAAAATAAAAGATTATATTGGCTAGAATCAATCAAAGAATTTAAATGAGAATAATTATAAAGAAAAGAAAAGGTTGCAAAAGAAAGTAAAGTTACTTTATAAAGAACAAAATAAATAAAAATAATACTGATACCATTTGAAATATGAATGCCTTGTTTTTTGAATAAATAAACTTGAAAAGGTTGTCCACCCGTAGCAAGTGGCGTAATCCCATTAAAAAAGACGTTATATTGTTGATTCAAAACACCTTGATGAAGTTTATAACCCTTTTGAAATAAGTTCGCTAAAATCGTCATTATACAGCCATCAATGAAAAAAACAAGTAACATACTTGCAATTGCTAAAATAATATAAAGAGGGGAAGATGTGATAAGAATTTTAAAAACTTCTTTATAATCGTCTTTGAAAACGATATATAAAGATAAAAAAGTTAAAAGTAACAAAACACCTATTTTTAAGAGGACTTTCGTTTTTTTGTTCATTGAATCACCTTCTACATTAGTTTATTCAATTTGTCGTTTGATTATCCTTTTTCGTTTTCACAAAGAAGCGAATAATGAAATACATAACCGGTAATGCACTAAGAGGTGCTAATATATATAAAATTTTGTCGATAAAAACGGAATTTATACCTATTAAAATAAAGATTTTAGTCCAAATAAAGTAAAATAATTGTTGTAAAGCGTAATTTGGAATAGAGGATAAAGGAAAAATTGCTAATTTTTTCCATTCCCACTTTTGCCTAAAAGCAATGATCGCTTGTGTTGTATAAGATAAAGGGAATCCTAAAATAAAGCTAAAGGTCAAAGGCAAATTCAATTTAATAAACCAAATGTTCACATTTTCTTGTGTGTTGAAAACTTTTAACAATAAATAAGAGAAAAGTAAAGATAAAATCAATCCAACTAAGGTATTAAAACCCGAAACGAATAAAAATCGAATTTTATCATTTTCCCACAATTTAACTATTTTTTCGATGAAGATATTTTTTTTCTTTTCCATATTTCTCATATCCTTTTACTTTTATATTGTACCATACAATAGAAAGAAATTTTTTATAAATTTTATATAAAATTTATAATTTGACTAATTTTGTAAAAAGTATTATACTACAAGTCGTAAAGGGGGACTATAATATGTTCAATAAAACAAAAAAAATAATATGTAGCTTTTTTATGGCATTAGCGATGGTTGTTGGTTTAGCTAGCTGTGATAAAAAAGAAGAAAAACCTGTTGCCAAAAAAGTAAGTGGAGACGAAGTATTAGGTCTTGTCATGACAGATGTAATGCAATGGGATTTAAGTCAAGGAATTGCAATTGAAGGAAAACAAAGCACTAAATTTGGTGGAGTGGATTCTACTTCAAGCATTTCTTTAAAATTAAGTGTGTCTCAAATGGGAGAACTTAATGTAGAAGCACACGAAGAACTTTTACCTGGATTTAAAATGGATATGTATGTTATCAGCAACGTTCTTTATTTAAATTTAGATGGTGTAAAAATTACTCAAAATTTAGTAAGTGAAGAAACACCTATGATTGCACAAGCTTTAAATGCACAAGAAGAAGATCCATTTGAAGCAATTATGCAAATGTTTGATTTCTACAAACTATCAGAAACGAAATATTACATCACGGCTAAAACCGAATTTTTAACAATGATGAATCAAATGATTGAATCAACTTTAGTTCAAAATTCATTTGATTTCTTAAAATTTACGATAGGCGAATTAAGACTTGATTTAGAATTTAGTAAAGATTTACATTTAAAAGGAATTGGATTAAAAGCAAAATCAGCTTTAAAAATTGAAGATCAAGAAGCTAAATTTGAAGTAGATGCAAGTGTTTCGATTAACACAAATAATGCTTTACCTGCTTTACCAGCAGATAGTGCTACTTACTTACCAATGGAAACTGTGATTGGAAATTTGGTAGCTTCTCCTATTCATGCAAGTTTAAATTTAAATGTAGCGTTTAGCAATGGTCAAAAAATGGGAATTGCATTAAGTATTGATTACTCTTTAGATACGACAAAAATGTCTCCAGTAGTAATGATTACTATTGATGAAGATACAATGGGCTTAACTGCTTTATTTGATTTTCCTACTGCTAAATATTTAAAAATAGCTTTAGATGAAGAAACTCAAGGATTTGCTTTAACTATATTAGATAAAGATGAAACTGAATTAGCAAAAATTTCTTTACAATCTACAATAAATCCTGAGCCAACACCAACTCCAAATGAACCACTTCAATTAGTTGAAGGTGAAGAAAATCCAATTGATGTAACATTAATTAAAAATTTATTAATCGCTATTTTATTTGATCATTCTGTAGTTTTAAAAGAAGACCATCTCCAAATTGCTTTCGGTAATAAATTAAGTGGTATGATTAATGAATTCATTGCTTCTTTTATTGATTTAGAAGGTATGGAAGCAAAATTAGCTCAAGTAATGCAAGCAATTGAAGATTTAAAAACAACGAATCCAGATTATGAAAAAGATCCAACTTACCAAGTATTATTAGCGCAAGTAAAAATGATGCAAGCGGTAAAAGGATTAGTTACAATGGGAGCAAATCAATTTATTATCGATGTTAGATATCCAAATGATAAAACAAATGTTTCGTTAGAATTAAAAAATAATTCTGATTCATTGAAATTAACAGCAGAAGTTGATTTAAGTTTAGCTGAATTAATGTTATTGTTAACAATGGCTACAGGTGCTTAAAAGTTACATATTATAAAAAAAAGGTTAATCGTTGGATTAGCCTTTTTTATTTTCTAATAATTTTTTTAATACAGGATATAAAGTTTTGCTCATTTTATAAAAACCTAAATCTGTTGGATGAATTCCATCTACCATGCATTCATCTATATCCTCTTTTCCAAAAAGTTTATTGCCATCTAAGAAATAAATATTTTTATCACCATTTTTTCTTAACCGATTAACTAAATTCTTTTGAAATTTAAAAATACGTTTTCTTTCTTCTACTTCTTTTTGAATGTAAATATAATTTGAAAAAGGTGGTTTCGTCATAATTAAAATTGGTATTTCTTTAAAAGTATTTCTTAATATTTGAACAAATTCATCCATATATTTTTCTAAATGACCTGTACAGCCACCATTTGCTTCGTAGTCTAATATGATTAAAGAAACATCTTTGATCTCACAAATTAACTTAGCCACAATGGGTTCACCTAAACCAGATCCTGAAAAACCTAAGTTAATGAATTCAGTATCCAATTTACGGCTTAAGATATTGGTATACGCCATTCCTGGACGAGTTGCACATCCACCTTGTGTTATAGATGTACCATAAACCACTACTTTTTTAGGTAATTCATGCATATTAGGAGATTGAAGAATTGCATCTTTTTCTATTCCTACTAAAACTTCTTTGACGCCCATATATAGAGGAAAATTTAAAATAAAGTCTTTCAACTTGGAAAAATCGCTACGAAAAAGAACGACATTATACTCATATTGTCCAAAAGGATAGTTACTAGAAGCAAAAAAACGATATTGTTTTTCTTCTAGATCTTTATGATATAAATCAAATCCAGTTTGACCAACGGCGGTCATATGAGACATATTGGCCTTATCTGCCAATTTTACTTTAATGGAAATCGTTTTAGAATTGGTTTTAAATCGAACTTGAGCACCCGCTGGATGTGAGGCTAGCCAATATACGGCTTCACCTACTTCTTCTTTTCAATTTTTGGGAATTCGAAAGTATTCTTTTTCTTTTTCAAACCAAGCCAATCCTTCAATTTTAAAAGGGGCTTGTTTGATGTCGTAATAATTATAAGTTTCATCGCTTGTTGTACATGACAACATGTTTTTGTCATAGGTTTCTAATTTGCTCATTTTTCTTCCTCCTGTATTTCTTTAATGTACATTGCGAAGCTATAAGGATTAATTCGAATGTTGGAACAATATACATCATTTCGAATAGGACCATGCTCGCTACAAACATATTTAAAATAATGATTAAAATCGTAATGGTGAGTTTGATTGCTAGGATTAAAAAACATCACCAATTCTTCGATTCCATCGACGTTTTTTAAGTCTTGATAATATATTTTTAGGATATTATGGTCAAGAACTTGATAATGAAAATGTTGTTGTATTTCTTCTTTTTTATGTAACTGGAATACGTTATATTTTTTTCTTAAACGAATGAACCCTTTGAGTGCTAAACAATTTTCAAAGTAATCATCTATTTGGTTCCATTTTATCGAATTGATGGCATCAGATTCATTGTAAGTATTTGTTTTTCCTTTTTTAGAACGATGAAACTCACATCCAATATGTAAAAAAGGAATGCCTAAAGAGAAGATTACGCTTGCTAAAGAGAGTAAAAGAAGATTATTTCTTATAGTCTCATCTTCGAATTCATTGGATATTAAAAATTTATCATGTAGAGTTGCATTGTCATGGCATTCAATATAGTTAATACTTTGACTAGCATCCATAAAATAGCAATAGTCATCAATACTTCCCTTCATCGCTTTCATCATTTCATAAACAAAACCTGTATTGCCATTTATATAGCCTCTTTCACTTAATTCGCGATCACTATTTTTACCTTTTACAATATCACGAAAGTAATCGTTAAAAAAAGCAACCGGGAACAATTGATTAGCATTATTTAAAGAAGCTCGTTTTGATTCGTTTAAAAAAGATGGCATATTCCAACCTTCCCCATATAAAATAAATGAAGAATTAATTTTTTTACAAGTTGTATAAATTTCTTTAATGGTTTCAATATCTAAAATTCCCATTAAATCCATTCTAAATCCATCTACTTTATATTCACTTACATAGCGAATACACATATCGACTAAATATTTTCTTGCCATTTTTAAAGTTGAATCATAATCATTACCACAAAAACTACCATTAGAATACATTCCTTCTTTATTCATTTTAAAAAAGTAATTTGGGACAAGTTTATTTAAAACATTTTCTTTTGTAAAATAAAAATGATTAAAGACTAAGTCGAAAACGACGCGAATATTTCTTTGATGTAAAGTCTGAATAATTTTTTTGACTTCCAAGAGTCGCTGATAAGGGTCTTTTGGATTACTACTATAACTTCCTTCAAACCAATTATAAGCAGCAGGATCATAGCCCCAATTATATTGATTTATAGGATGCATTTCATCTACTGTGACAAAATCTAAGATTGGCATGAATTGTACATGGGTAATGCCTAAAAAAGATAAATAGTCAATTCCAATGGGATGGTTTTGTGCAGATTTTTTATTTTCTTGACAGAAGGCTTGATAATATCCTTTAAAATCGTCTTTAAAATCGCCATTGCTAGAAAAGTCACGAATATTTACTTCATATATGATGGCTTGAGTTTGAGAAGTTAAAGGAGTTAAGTTTTCTTCATATAAAGGACAGTTTATTTTTTCTAATTGAATAACTGCACTTTCTTGACTATTTTCATTGCAACTATAACTATAAGGATCATTAACTTCCACCCATTCACCATTTGTTTTTAATAAATAATGGTAAAGAGCATTTTCTAAGTTTTTGTGAATTGTAACCTCAAATATGCCTTTTTTCTTTTTAATTAAAGGTTCAATAAATATTTGATCATTATATTTATAGTGAAGATAACCTTGGGTAGACAAAGGCGCCCATACTTTAAAAGTTGTGTACATAGGTGTATACTGACATCCTAAATCTGAATGAGGGTAATAAAAATAATCATCAAATTCTTTGGATTTCACAATATACCTACGTTTTAAAATAGTTTGATTAAAGTACTTATCTTTTAAAATATAAATGGATTCAAAATCTAATTCAATTTGAATTTGATAAGTCGAGTAATGTTCATTTTTTTGAATTAAAATAGCAGGGTATAAGATATCATTCACATAAAAGGAATCACATACGCCTTGATAATCAATCAAGATTTGGTTGATCTCATCTTGATAAGCTTGAAAATAAATTGATTGTTCCATAATTAAATCCTATTAATTTTCCAAATGTCTTGTGCATATTCCTTGATTGTGCGATCGCTACTAAAGAATCCAGATTTAGCAATATTAACTAAACACATTTTCGCCCATAAATGACGATTTTGATATAGTCTTTCAATATCTTTTTGAGCACGAATATAATCGTTAAAATCAATTAAAAGTAAATATTCATCATTTTTAAATAACAATTCATCATAAAGAACTTTAAATTCATCTAATTTGTTATGCCAAGTGCCATTTATTAAACTATCAACGACATTTTTTAACTCTTTATTTTCCATATAAGTTTTAAATGCATTGTAAGTTCCAGAATTGATTAATTCTTTTGCTTCAAAACTTTTTAGTCCAAACAATACACAATTATTTTCGCCAACAAGTTGTGAGATTTCCACATTTGCTCCATCGAGTGTTCCTAAGGTAATGGCACCATTCATCATAAATTTCATATTACCCGTTCCGGAAGCTTCTTTACCAGCGAGTGAAATTTGTTCACTGACATCTGATCCAGGAATAATAATTTCAGAAGAAGTTACATCATAATTTTCTAAAAAGACAACTTTAAGATATTTATTTACGCGAGGGTCTGAATTAATTTTTAAAGCCATACAATTAATTAATTCAATTACTTTCTTTGCGAAATAATAAGAAGGAGCAGCTTTTGCGGCAAAAATAAATGTTCGTGGGTAAATTTTTTCTTCAGGATGATTTAAAAGATTTTGATACAAATAAATGATATGCAAGCAATTGAGTAACTGTCTTTTATATGCATGCAAACGTTTTACTTGCGTGTCAAAAATGGAGTTTGTATCGACTTCTATATTTGTTTTCTCTTTGATAAATCGAGCTAAAATTTCTTTTCTTTGTTTTTTAATGTTTAAAAATTCTTCTAATACATTTGGATTGTCTATATGAGGTAAAAGAGTTTCTAAACAAGAAGGTTCTTCAATAAAATTTTCTTTTAAATATTGATTTAAAAAATGAGTCAATTCAGGATTTGCATAAGCTAACCAACGGCGATGGGTAATCCCATTAGTCTTATTGTTAAATTTATGCGGATAAAGGTGATTGAAATCAGCCATTTCTTCTTCCATTAAAATTTTTGTATGTAAAGCAGCCACTCCATTCACACTATATGAACCGATTACAGCTAAGTTTGCCATATAAACAAGACCATCTTTAATAATCAGCATATTTTTTAATTTATCATCACTTACATTTTGCGATTTAGCAAAAATAATAAAGCGACGATTAATTTCTTCTATAATCATATAAATACGAGGGAGTAATGTTTGAATGTAATCAACGGGCCATTTTTCTAAAGCTTCACTTAAAATTGTATGATTTGTATAACACATCATATGGCTAACAATATTCCATGCTTCATCCCATTCTAAATAATATTCATCTAATAAGATACGCATCATTTCAGGAATAGCTAAAGCAGGGTGTGTATCATTTAATTGAAATATATATTTTTCATGAATGGTACGAATATTTTTATAGCGACGCATGTGTGCACGAATACAAGAATAAATACCGGCACTTACAAAGAAATATTGTTGTTTTAAACGAAGAAATTTGCCATGTTGAGTAGAATCATCCGGATATAAAGCTCTAGATATTTCAGTTGTCTCTCTTAAATAAGCGTCAAAATCTTTGTGTTTAGGTAAATTTTCTACCGCGGGTTCAGCAGACCATAAACGTAAAGTAGTTACAGTTTCACCATTATAACCAATCATAGGCATATCATAAGGAACGGCACGAACGTACTCACAATTTTCTGTCGAGAAAACCATGCGATTTTCTCCAAGTTGATGAGCTACTACATGACCATAAAATTTGACATTTACAGCATGTTTTGGTTTTCTGATTTCCCAGACATTTCCATAATTTAACCATTGATCAGGAATTTCAATTTGCTTATTATTTTCGATTTTTTGTCGAAAGAAACCATATTGATAACGAATACAATTTCCATGTCCTGGCAAATTAAGAGAAGTTAGAGAATCCATAAAGCACGCCGCTAAACGTCCAAGACCACCATTACCTAGTCCAGCATCTGGTTCCAAATTAATTAAATCTTGGATATCAATGTCAAAATCTTTTAAGCCTTCTTTGGCCACATCATAAATATGCAAATTACGTAAATTATTATTCATCATTTTTCCAAGTAAGAATTCCATTGAAAAATAAACCATTTGACGACTTTGATTTTGTAAAGTTTTTTCTTTTGTTGCTTTCCAATTAATAGAGGCATAGTCTCGCACCATATTTCCCAAGACATCAAATCTTTCACTAATATGTGATTCTTGTACGGAACGACCATATTTTTCGATAATACGTCTTTCAAACGCTTTTTTAAAGTTTTCTTTATTTTCAAACATTCGCTTGTCCTCCTTTTTTGCAACTCTTATTATAATAGCAAAACTATCGTTTTGCTGCAATAAACTTTATGATTCATGTTTTAAGATTATGGCTCCAAATGAAGGGATTTTAACATCAATGCTATAATCTTTTCCATGTAAAGGTTGATTTGAAATTAAAATCTTACCTTCATTAATAAAATTATTCCCGTGATAACAAGATTTATCACTATTTAATATTTCAACATAATGGCCAATGGATGGGAAAACTCCAAATGAATAGTGGTCATATTGCATTGGAGCAAAATTTAAAATAATAATAAAGGATTCATCAAAATAAGATCGTTCTATAATAAAAATATTTTGAGAAGAATTATCGCACATTAACCATTTAAAATTATCATGAGAATATTCTTCTATATAAAACGCTTTAAATGTTTGATAAATTCGACAAAGTTCTCTAAAATAATGATGAAAACTATCATGAATTGGATATTTTAAAATATCAAAAGGAAGTGCCTTATCTTCATTCCATTCATCAAATAAAGCAAGTTCATTGCCCATAAAATTTAATTTTTTGCCTGGATGAGCAAACATATAGGTATATAGCGTTTTGAGTTGCTTAAATTTGTCTTCATAAGTTCCCCATATTTTATTAATAACTGTGTGCTTCATATGAACGACTTCATCGTGAGATAAAGGTAATAAAAAACGTTCACTATAAAAATAAAACATCGAAAAAGTAATTTTTTGTAAATGGTTTCCGCGATACATTGGATCTAGTTTTAAATAAGCAAAAGTGTCATTCATCCATCCTAAATCCCATTTATAATCAAATCCTAATCCACCTTCAAAGGTTGGTGCTGTAACTTTTTCAAAGTCACTACTATCTTCCGCAATGAGCATT
The DNA here is from genome assembly GCA_905197115.1 of uncultured Bacillota bacterium. GTDB lineage: Bacteria > Bacillota_I > Bacilli_A > RFN20 > CAG-631 > Caccosoma. Next base: position 36,182 of record CAJJXN010000003.1, read on the forward strand.
ACTTGAGGATAATTTTTACTGACTAAATGGTTCATTTTCTTCAAAAAATTAATTCCACTTTCATTTCTTCCAAGATCTTTATTTCCGTGGTTGAAAATCATATTACTAATCGCATCAAAGCGAATCCCATCGATGTGAAAATATTTAAGTAAATATGAGATGCTAGATAAAACATAGCTCATTACTTCTGGCTTTGAAAAATCAAATAAATAAGTGTCCCATTGACTATAACGCTTATCTAAATAATAACTTTCAAATAAATGACTTCCATCAAAATTTCCGAGTGCAAAGGCATCTTTAACAAAATGTAAAACTACATAATCCATGATAACACCAATATGGTTTTGATGCAAACGATCAATTAAATATTTTAATTGATTCGGGTTTCCATAACGGCTCGTAATGCTAAAAAAGCCACTACCTTGATATCCCCATGAACCATCAAAAGGATGCTCAAGTAAAGGCATAAATTCGACATGTGTAAAATGATTCATTTTAATATAATCTACTAATTTATCGGCAATTTCTTCATAATTATACCATGACAAATCTTCTTTTTTTAAAAATGAGCCAAGGTGTAATTCATATATATTTAATGGAGAATGTAAATTTTTATTTCTTTGATTCATCCATCTTTGATCTTGAAAACGATAAGTGTGAATATCAAATGTTTTACTAGCTGTATTAGGTCTTAATTCTGAAAAGAAAGCATAAGGATCGGCTTTGTCTATCCATTTATTTTTATTTGTGAGAATATGAAATTTATAAGAAATGAAATCATGATTAATTTCAGGTACTTCAATTTCAAAAATTCCACGAGGATCAATTTTTTTAAAAGAATGATAAGTACCATTCCATTGATTCATTTCACTGATTAATTCTATTTTTTTAGCTTTGGGTGCATAAACACGAAAAAGATAGCCTTGATTGTGTGGATGAGCTCCAAAAAACAAATATGAATTCATACTTTCTCCTAAAAAAAATGCTTTAATTTCGTTTTTCATTTTATCACCTATTTTATTTTACCATTTTTTTACAAAATTAAAAATAAAGAGATGAAATAGTTGAAAAAAAAATAAATTGAGATTACAATTAACAATAGAATTAAAAATATATTAAATATTTTTAAAATTGAAAAAAGAGGGGGAATGTTTTATGAAAAAAGTAAAAATTGTGTCGCCAATTGTTTACTATGTAGCTTTTTTTGTAATAAACATTTTTAATGCTTATGTTTTAACAAGTGGTCTTTTTCATCCAAATATAAGCGCATATACATCTACATCTGGAAGAATTTTATCAATACTTGGAGACTTTGGCGTTTTATTACTTTTATTTACGTTGACTTGTTTAATATTTAAAAAACATAAAGCTCGCTGTAATACAGTTTTAGTGATTACGATTTTACTAACTTTAGTTATCTTATTTTTGACTGTATTTTCAAATATGTTTTCTTTGTTTTTTGCTTTTTCACAACTTTCTGGATTTAAAAATCCGGTTATGGGAAGCCTTATTTTAGAATATGCAGGTTACATTATTGGTATGTTTAAAGAATGGAATATGCTTATCCATTTTATTCCTTTACTTCTATTTATTATTTTGCGCTTCTTTATTAATGTTAATTACGATAAAAAATTAGCACGTACTTCACATAAATTGATGTTTCTAGGTAATAGTTTGGTATTTATGATTGTCCCTTTGGTTATTTTAAACGTAAATGCAAAAGGAACGATTCATGAAGTTTCCATGTCAGGCTTATATGGAAGTAGTTATGCAGGGACATATAATTATTATTTGTATTCTGCGAGTCAATCTTTATACAAATTACGCCATAAAGAAGCGGATGACCAAGAAAGAGAAATTTTAGATAACTTTTTAAGTAAATATGAAATTTTAGATAGAGAAACGAATACATACACAAATGCAGCACAAGGAAAAAATTTAGTTGTTTTACAATTAGAAGCTTTTAATAATTTTGCAATTAATTTAGTGGTGGATGGGAAAGAAATAACACCCAATTTGAATAAATTAGTTAGTGAGTCTTATTATAATCAACGATTTTATAGTACAGCAGGAATTGGTAATACATCTGATTGTGAATTTAGTTCTTTAACTGGATTATATCCAAATGGAAATGATTTAGGAGTATTTAGTTTTACAGGGAAAAGTTATCCTAGTCTAGCTAAAGATTTCCGAAAAGAGGGGTATGCTACTTTTTCCATTCATGGAAATATTGGAGAATTTTATAATCGAAATGTTCAACATATTGAAACTTTAGGATTTGATGAACATTATGATAAAGAAGATATTGTTAAACATATGGGTGAGCAAAAGCCAGAAATTTTTGGGGATTGGCTTTCTGATAAATGTATGCTTTTAGAATCAATTAAAATATTTGATGATTACGATAAAGCTTCAAAGAACTTTTTTGCTTATAATATTTTGGTAACATCTCATACGCCATTTATTAAAAATGATAAAATTAAAAAATTAAATTTAAATGGGGTAACGGCTTTAGCTGAAAGTTGTTTAGATTATTACCATTATGTTGATTATGCGATTGGATGTTTCTTTGATGAATTGAAAGAAAATTATCCTTCTTTATATCAAAATACGGTGTTTGTTTTATATGGAGATCATACTTCTTCTATTTTAAAAAGAGATTTAGAAAGTATGACTAAGAAAAAATACGATGATGTGCAATATCGTTTGATGATGCAATCGGTTCCTTTTATTATTCACAATCCAGAATTGTTTTCTACACAAGAAATAGATAATAAAGTACGGGGACAAGTGGATATTTATCCTACAATGGCTAATTTGTTTGGATTAGAAAATAAATATTGTATAGGAGCAGATATCTTTAGTGATAAGGATTCTTTAATTTATAGTCCTCGTTCTTTTGATTTAATCTATGATGATTACACCATTTTAGTTCCTTCACAAAAAATTTATTATACAAATAAGGAAGCTGCTTTAAGTAAACGTAAAAAAGAAACTTTGATTCAACAATTCTATCATTACAAATATTATAATGATATGTTATTAAGAAAAAATTATTTTAAATAACTCATCTTTAAATCTTTATAATCTAATAAGAGTTTTAAAGAAATTCTTTTCTTGAAAACTAAAAAAAACACGTTAAATACGTGTTTTTTAATTGTCAAAAGTAATAAAAGGAATCAGCATTTCATCTTTTAGTATACCTGCATGATGGCCTTTAAAAGGATGAAAATCAGGTGTTGAAGCAAAGAAATATTTATCAATGGCAAAGGCAATATAATCACCTAAAATTGAATCGGCTTTTTCATGTTCTTTTCCTATCCCAAATATATTTTTTTTCAAAGCTTCTTTTTTACTTAATAAAATAAATTTTCCTGAAAAATACTTTTCAAATAAAGAAATAAATCGTTTATCATAACCTTTTTTTACTTTAAAAGAAGTGCAACGGCTATCTAAAGAAGGAAGACGTTGTAGACAATTCATCAGTTCATAGTAAGTGTAAAGAAGAATGGGTGCCACTTCTACTTGTCCATGGTCAGCACTAATGAAAGCCGCCGTATCGGTTGTCTTTTTGAATAATTTGTGTGATATTTTATTGATTTTTTTAATGTGTTTAGTCACTTTTTTATGATAAGGACCAAAATCATGCATATCATGATCAGGTTGACTCCAATAAACATAAATAAATTTCTTCTCATCATTGCGACATAATTTAAGTAATTTTTTATAAACTTCTTTTAAGTTTTTGCAACCATTTAAGCGAAAAGATGGCCAAATTTCATAATATTTGACATTTTCATTTTGATTTACAATTTGTTTGCCAACACAAGTATAAGGTAAATATGTATCACCACAATTCACGCCTACATATTCTTTTGTTAAAGAATCTACACTCGTAAAAATGTCGACATTTTTATCTATTTCATCCATATATAATGACCAACCAAGCCAACCCGTTTCAATTGGCGTTAAAGCAGTTAAATAAGAAGTGGTGGCAGCGGCTGTAGTGCTTGGAATAACAGAGTGAAAAGTAGAAATATTATGTTGTTTTAAAAATGAGTGCGGTTTACTATGATAGTCTAAAACGCTTTGTCCCATGGCATCAAAGACCATGACAATTACATTTTTAAACTCCTTTTTAGCTAATACACGATCAGCTTCGGGCAATGTTGTGTGAGAGGGTAAGACATGATAATATTGTTGTATGGAACTCATTAAATTGACGATACAACGATCATAATTTTTATACAAAAATTCATCCATTTGGCAATTCTCCTTTATAATGGATTTTAAGACCTACTTCATAGGTTCGACTCCATGGCATATAAATATCTAAAATTTCAAATTTATTCTTAAAAAACGGCATATGCAAACTTACTTGCTCATATAATAACTTTTTGACTAATTCGCTAAATTCACCACGTTGTCCACCAATATCATAAATGGTATAGCCCATTTTTTCACAATATTGTTCTCGAACAATTTTACGAACTAAAGTACTATAACCCATATCTTCAATAAAACGATGAACTAAGAAATCATAAAAAGTCGATTGATTAAATGGATATAAATAGCGAATTCCCATTGGGAGTGCTGTACCAAGTGAATTACATGGGATATTCCAACTTGCATATCCAGCTAATTTTAGATAAAGTTGTTTTTGTTCTAGTAAGGTAATTAAACGAGGGTCAGAACCATTACAATAACCAATGTCACCAATAGTTACAGGCTTTTTTAAAACATCAATACAATATTCAATAAAGTCAACAAATTCTTCTAAGTTACGCATAATGGTGTAACCTTCACTACTCCATTCGCGAAATTGAGTTGCAATCATTTGTTTTCCAGGGGCATTAATTGCAAAAACTAAATCAGCTTCTGCAATCGTAGAAGCAACCAAACATCCTGCAGCAATTATTTGGTAACGAGCACTAATATCTAAGTTACGATCTTCTGCACAAGGAATAATGTTTTTACAAAGCGGCGAAGGGTAATATAAATAGACAAGTGGTTTACGATGATGAAGTTCATTAAACATGCGAGCAAATAATGTATTCCCCACTTCATCTGCTCCTGGGTAAGTTAGGACTTTATCTTGTATGAAACAATCTCGCACTTTATTTTTAATTTTCTTTTGGTCAAGTGCAGTATAACCATAAGGTGCACTATCATCTTGAGGTATGATTAAAAAATCAATAATCCCTTCTTTTACAAGTTCTACTGCGTCAATGTTAATTTTACAATTAATTTCTCGACGAGTTTCATAGTCTTCAATATATTCTTGAGGAATTTGAATAATCGATAATTGTTGTCTTTCTTCATCTGTTGCAAGATTTAATTCAAGTCGATGTTGAATGTATTTGCGATTAAATAAATCAAGTCCATGATGCAAATAATAATCAGGCTCTTCATCATCGTCATTATAGCGTGGACAGCGCATTACTAAATTAAAAGCATAAATTTTAAAATCAGGTTTTTCTTTTTTGATTAATTTTAAAATATCTAAACGTTTTTTTACTTCTTCGTATGAAAAAAAATGTAAGCGAGAGGGTACAATTCCACCATAGAGTAAAGTATCAATTGAAATGACAGCCCCATCCGCATTTTTAAATTCTTTATATAAAAATTCGTTGATTTTAGCGATATTTCCAGGTCTTTTTTTAAGTCCCATATATTCAAAAGGAACTCGTTGAATGACAAATTCTTCGTTATTAAAAATTTGGTAGGGGAAATCATAATTACAAGGTCTTTCATCTAAAGGAATAAATAAAAATTTTTTCATAAAATACCTCCAAAATTTAATTTAATTTTAGCATAAAAAACAAAAAATAAATACAATTTTTAAAAGAAACATAGTATAATAAATTTAGTTAAAAGGAGGCTACAAAAATGAAAGAAAAATGGTGGAAAAGTGCTGTTATTTATCAAATTTATCCACGTAGCTTTATGGATGCAAATAATGATGGAGTAGGTGATTTAAAAGGAATCATTTCTAAATTAGATTATTTACAATTTTTAGGAATCGATGCGATTTGGTTGTCCCCAATTTATGAATCTCCAATGGAAGACAATGGTTATGATATTAGCGATTATCATAAAATTGCTCCTGTTTTTGGAACAATGGAAGATATGGATACTTTAATCGCTCAAGCTAAAAAAAGAAATATTCGTATTATTATGGATTTAGTAGCAAATCACACATCCAAAGAACATAAATGGTTTAAAGAAGCACTAAAAGGGAAAGATAATCCTTATCATGATTTCTTTTATTGGAGAGATCATGCAGATAATAAAGAATCCTCTTTTGGTGGCAGTTCATGGGAATATGTAAAAGAGTTAGATGAATATTATTATCATTATTTTGCAAAAGGACAAGTAGATTTAAATTGGACAAATCCTAAAGTAAGACAAGAAGTCGCTAAGATGATTAATTGGTGGCTAGATAAAGGGGTTGCTGGTTTTAGAATGGATGCCATTGAATTGATTGGAAAAGAATTAGATAAAAATATTTTTGCTAATGGTCCTAAAATTCATGATTATTTACGTGAATTAAATCAAAATTCATTTGGTAAAAAAGAAGATAGTGTAACGGTTGGTGAAGGATGGCCTACAACTGCAATTGCACTTGATTATACTCGTCCAGAAAATAAAGAATTAGATATGATGTTTCAATTTGAATCCGCTGCTATTGATTGGAATAATGAAAATGGACTCGGTAGATATGATCCAAAAAAATTAGACTTTGTAAAGTTAAAACAAATTTTTAAACGTTGGCAAAAAGATTTATACAATCAAGCTTGGAATGCCCTATTTTGGGAAAATCATGATTTAGCAAGAAGTGTTTCTCGTTTTGGTGATGATCGTTTTTATCGTGTAGAAAGCGCAAAGGCTTTAGCGATGATGTTATTGATGATGCAAGGCACACCTTATATTTATCAAGGAGAAGAAATCGGGATGACGAATGCTTATTTTGATAAATTATCCGATTATAATGATATTGATGCGCATGGTCATTATCAATCCATGGTAATAGATAAAAAATTAACGACACATGATAAATTTATAGAAGGTCTTCAAAAAGGAAGCCGAGATAATGCTAGAACTCCTATGCAATGGGATGATAGTGTAAACGCAGGATTTAATAAGGGAGCACAAACTTGGTTAAAAGTCATTCCAAATTACAAAGAAGTCAATGTTAAAAAGAGCATTGAGGATAAGAATTCAATTTTACACACATACAAACATTTAATTGAATTGAGAAAATCAAAAGAATATAAAGATTTAATTTTAAATGGTACATTTGAACTTTATTTAGAAGAAGATCCTTATTTGCTTGTTTATGAAAGAAAACTTGAAAATAAACGTTTATTAGTGGTTGTCAACTTTGATAAAGATGAACATGAAATTAATTTGCCATTTAAAGCAAAGAAAATCATTTTAAGCAATTATTTAAATAGTGATTTATCTTTACATAAAGTAATGTTAAGACCTTATGAATCAATGATTTTTGAATTATAAAATAAAAAGTGTAGGAATTGCTACACTTTTTTTATATGTTTAAAAAAATGGTACATAATAAGAAGGAAATGAGATGATATGAATGTGGATTTTATTTGCCTTTTTATCGGCTGTATTTGCAAGTTTAATGACGGTATTTATGAAGATGGGTTTAAAAGATATGAATCCACATTTAGCCACAGCGTTACGTACCTCTTTAGTGGTTGTTTTATGTTGGGGATTAGTCTTTATTACCAAAGGTCAAAGTGGAGTCAAAACAATTCAAAAAAAAGAATGGATTTATTTAATTTTGGCGAGTTTAGCAACTTTTGGAACATGGACCTTTTATTTTTTAGCTTTAAAAGATGGAAGTGTTAAAAATGTAATGACACTTGATCGCTTAAGCATTGTATTTGCGATTATTTTCTCTGCGATTTTTTTAAAGGAAGCTATAACCTTAAAAACAATTGCGGGAATGGTTGTGTTTTTTATTGGTGCAGTAATGTTAATTTATTATCATTGAATCGTTAAAAATTCATCAAAATCATATTCGATACCATCATCTAAATAATAAATATTGTGCGTTCCTTGTGAATGCTTTTTATTTATTTCTTTGTATAAAAAGATTTGGGTGGCTTGGCTTAAAACGAGGTCTTGAGTCGTCGTAATAAATCCATCTTTGTTTAAATTAATGTCTACATTTTGATAAGCTTTGGAAACAATGTCAGTACAATAATGTGTTTTTTTTGTGTTGAATAAAAAAGTATAATTATAACGTTGACCAATATAAGAGGTAGCTGTTTGCATCGCAATATTTCTTTTATTTAAAGAAGCTTTTGTAACTTTTAAAGCCAAAAAAGAATCTCTTAAAATAAAACTTTCTTTCATTGTTTTCGCATCCAATAGCCAATAATTATAACTATTTTGCACAACATTTAATTCAGGACTTGAATTAAGTCCTGTTATTTCAACTAATAAACCATTCTCATCCACTAATGCTGCATGTCCACCCGCATAAAAAGTTAAGATTTGCTTTAAAGGTGGTTTGGTTTCACTTTCTAAGGAAATTAAAATATCGCCGCGATTTCCAATATAAAATTGTTTATCTAACGTACTTTTAAAAAAAGATGGAGTGATATCATATTCTTTGTTTTCTATTTTACAAAAGTTCATGTCATATTGAAGAGAATATGTGCAAGAGGATGGTTGATTTATAAAAAGCTGAATCATTTGTTGAATTTCTTTATTTTCTAAACAAGCTTCTAAGCTAAAAAAGCCTAAAGTTAAATAAAGTAGGCACAAAATAATTAAAGTAATTTTTAAACCCGTTTTTTTAGACTTTTTTTTCATAATTTCACCTATCTTAATTTTATATTTTTTTTGAAAAAAATAAAAGTTTTTTTATTGCGACATTTTAAATCTAAGATTATAATAAAAAAAGAGGTGATATATATGCGTTTAGTTAAATGGTTAGATAATCAAACAAAATTAATGAAAATTGTTTTGGCTTTGCCAATAATTGATATTGTTTGGGTGATTTATCGAACGATATTGAGTGTAAAAGCAAAAGATTGGTTAGGAGTAATTTTAGGAATTTTATTAATTCCTGTTGGAATCGTCTTCTTATGGCTAATTGATATCATTACAGTGGCAACAAAAGGCTATATTTTATGGTTTAAGTATGATGAAGAGCAACCTCTTTTAAAAGAAGAAACACAAGAAATAAAAAAATAAGAAATTATAAATCAGATTTAATTGTCATCAAATTATTTTGGTGGCAATTTTTTTTGAATTGAAAACAAAAAACTGCATATAAATGCAGTAATTACAAATTTAAACTAGATTTTTAAATCTCCTTCTTTAATCCATTTAAGTTTTCTAAATAAGAGATCAAATAAATAAACGAGAATAATTGGTAAAATAATTTCAAGCACAATTAAGCCAATCCAAAAAGCCGAAGTGTTTCCCATTGCAGAAAAAGTTGCTACTTGACCAACAAGTCCAGAAGTGCCCATCCCTGCTCCTGAAGCGTCACATTGAATTTTAAATACGATTGTTGCTAAAGGTCCTAAAATTGCAGATGTAATAATAGTAGGTAACCAAATGATTGGCTTTTTTAAAATGTTTTTAAATTGTAACATAGAAGTTCCAATTGCAGTTGAAATACTAAGACCAATATTATTATCTTTTCTTCCTTGAACAGCAAACCCTAACATTTGAACGCAACAGCCAACAACAGCGGCTCCACCAGCGAGCCCACCTAAGTGGAAACTAATCGCTAAAGCAGCACTTGAGATAGGAGCGGTTAAACAAATTCCCATTACCACAGACAATATAATTCCCATAAAGAAAGGTTGTAAAGTGGTTGCCTTTGTTAAAAATTGTCCGATAGCAGTCATCGCAGAAGCAATAGGTGAACCAATTAAAGAGGCGATAATTAAAGCTATAATAGAAGTTAATAAAGGAATTAAGATAATATCTACAGGAGTCGCTTTTCTTAAAATTAAATGAATTAATTCAGCTGATACGACAATCGTAATATAAGCAACAATGGGATCAGCCTTTGTTACTAAAGTCGCAACTCCACCCGCTACACTCACACTAATCAGTTTGATACCACTTAATTTTAATGAATAGGCGATTCCAATTCCAATGCCTACTCCCATTAATGACTTCAATGCTGTTGACAAAGAGGTGAGTTTTTCTCCGATAAAAATTAACCAATTCGCGTTAGCAGATAAAAAGATAGATCCAATCGTTGAAATAATAACGCTTATGATTAAAGTTGCAAATAAACCATAAGCCATTCCATTCATTGTTTTAATAACGTAGTCTAAGAACGCTTTTGCATATTTTTTAAAAGAAACTTTCCAATTTTTCTCTTTTGTTTCTTCTGTTATTTGTGTTGTATTATCCATTTTAGCACTTCCTTTGCACCAAAAACATATTATAGGCTATCTTTTTGAAAAAGAAAATGTTTTTTTAAAATAAAATGAAAAAAAAGACATCCATTAAGAATGTCTTGTGAGTTAATCTCTATATTTTTTGATAAATGCGATTCCAATAGGATAAGGTCCTGTATGAACGGCTACGGTTGCACCAATTTGAAAATAAGATAAAGAAGGTAAATTAAATTCTTCTTGAACGCGAGAAGCATAACTTTGTGCCTCTTCAAGGGAATAGCCATGACCTACTCTAAAAATAAAGTCTTCATAGTTATAATTATTCTTTTTAAAATGAGCTTTTACCGAATCAATGATTTTAGTTAATGCTTTGTTACGAGTTAAAGCAATTCCTGCAAAATTAACTTCTCCATGTTTAAAAACGATAATTGGTTTAACTCTTAAAACTGAACCAATTGCTGATTTTAATTTGCCAATTCGTCCGCCTTGAGATAAATAGTCTAAACTACCAATTGTAAAATAAGCACGACCAGTATGTTTAATCTCTTCTATTTTTTTAATTGCTTCCTCAAAAGATACGTTATCTTGATTCATTTTTATTAATTCATTTGCAAGCATTCCTTCTACACCTGTTAATAAATAAGAATCAATGACGGCTATTTTAGCATCTTTATACTTTTCTAAACAAGTTTCTCTTGCTAAACAAGCCCCATTATAGGAACCAGAAATCTTTGAAGAAATGCATACACAAATAATTGGCATGTTTAAAGCAGCATATTTTTCAAAAATGGCTTGATAATCGTCCACCGTTGGCATTGAAGTTTTGGGATAAACAGAAGGATTGTCAACTAATTGTTGATAAAATTCTTGGCTTGTCCTTTCGTGTTCTTTATAATACGTGTGGTCATCAAAAGTAACATAAAATGAAACAATATCAATATCGTTTTCTTTTATTGTCTCTTTCGGTAAATCACAAGCACTATCACATATAATTTTAAATTGTGACATAATATCATTCCTTCCTTGTATCTACGTTAGTCTAACAATTAATTGTTAAAATTATATTAAAAATATAGATTATTTCTTTATTATAAAGAAATAAAAGTTAAAATAATGTCGAATTAAATCTGCATATTTATTTTAAACACATTTTAAATGATTATTCTTTTAAAATGGCTAAAATATCTTCTACAATAGTTGAAGCGAAAAGGTGACATTTTGCATAAATTTCATTTAACGATAATAAATCATTAAAGTTTTTTTCTCCACCAAAAGTTAATACTTTCATACGGGTAGATGCATAATAATTTGCAATTTTATAACCCCAGCCACCTTCTACACAGCCATCTTCTAAAGTGATGACAATTTCATGGTTTTCCTTTAATTTATCAAGCGTTTCTTTATCTAAGTGTGAATAAATGAAAGGATTAATTAAAGTAGGTTGAAAACCGAGATTTTTTAAAAGGGCAGAAACTTCTTTGCCAAGAAAGAAAAAGTTTCCAAGACCTAATATAGCTATTTTTTGACCGAGTTCTTGAATTTGATAATGAAATAACTGCTGTTCATTAAAAATAAATTCATTTTGATGCATAACTTCCTTTGGTACGCGTATGACCATTGGATATTTTTTTTGATGAAGAGAATAATTCAAGATGGCCAAATATTCTTGCTTAGTAGTAGGTGCAACACATACAAGATTCGGTATATTGCTTGTTAAAACGATATCATATTGACCAACATGTGTGCAATCTCCACCATTTATCTTGCCGTTGAAAACTAAAATGGTAGCAGGATTTTGATTCATCGCTAGATCTTGGTTTAATTGATCATAGGTTCTTTGTAAAAAAGAACTTGAAATTAATAATACAGGCGTTGCACCATTTTTCGCTAAGCCAGAAGCGAAAGCAATCGCATGTTCTTCACAAATACCAACATCTATAAATTGGTGTTTTGCTAATTCTCTCACCTCTTTATTAAAACCTACGGCTTTTGGTGTGGCTGCTGAAATGGCAATTAATTGAGGGTTTATTTTCATTTCTTTTAATAAAAAATTAGCAGTAATTTTGTCGTAACTTTCAGTGTTTTTTGAAAGTGTAGAAGTTGCTTGAACCCAATGACCATCTTCTTTATTTTCTTGAGCCCAAGGGAGTCCTTTTCCCTTTAAAGTATGAATATGTAAAACAATAGGTGAAGAACAATCTTTGACTTTTTTAAATAACTCGATTAATTTTTGAAGATTGTTTCCTTCCTCTAAATATTCATATTTTAA
>CAJJXN010000004.1 GCA_905197115.1 uncultured Bacillota bacterium
CCATAATAATCGCTTTTGCTTGAATTTTTACACAACCTTCTTTTTCATTTGTATAAAAAATTTCTTTATCTTGATTAATTTCATAAACGCTTGTATTTAATTTATAAGGAATCTTTTTCTCATTTATTTCATCAATATATCTTTGTGCATATTCAGGACCGCTTAATTGTTCTTTAAAACGATGTAAACCAAATCCATTATGAATACATTGTTGTAAAATTCCACCTAGACAATTTTCTTTTTCTAAAATTAAAATATCTTGAATGCCTTCTTCTTTAGCTTGTAATGCCGCAGCAAGTCCTGCACTTCCTCCACCAACTATGACTAAATCAACGTTTTTCATTTGTAAGATTTCCTTTCAATTCATTTAATAAAATATATGATTCTTTAGAATCATAAGGAATTTCATTTAAAGATAGATGATAATAATTAGCTAAAATTTTTAATGCAGAGGATTGACACATTCCTCCTTGACATTTTCCAAAACCAACTCTTAATCTTTTCTTTAAAGCTTTGATACTATGTGGAGGACAACTTCTCGATAAACTATCTAAAATTTCTCCTTTTGTCACTTGCTCGCAACGACAAACTAATTCACCATACGTTTTATCTTGCATAATCATTTGATTTTTTTCTTCTAAACTTAAATCTTTAAAACAAATATATTTTCTTACTTTTGGTTGATAATTTTCTTTTACTTGTAAAGTAAAATGATGAATTAAAATTTCTTGAATTACTTTTAAAGAGATAGCTGGGGCAGATGCAAGTCCTGGTGATTCAATTCCAGCGCAATTGATAAAACCTTTTGTTTGGCTTTCTTCTATAATAAAATCATGAGTATCAGGTGTTGGACGAATACCAGCAAAGGTGCGAATAACTTGATGAAAAGGGATGTTTTCAATCATCATCGAAGCTGCTTTTTTTACTTCATTTAAAGTTATTTTATCTGTATCTTTATCTTCTTTTTCACACACTTCTGCTGAAGGTCCAATTAAATAATTATAACTTGTAGTTGGAGATATTAAAACGCCTTTGCCTTTTTGACTTGGCACTAAAAATAAAGTGTGTTTGACAAAGTTATTATCGAAATGATTTAATACATAGTATTCTCCTTTTCGTGGAATAATTTGAAATGATTTAGGGTTCACCATCTCATTTATTTCATCAGCAAATAATCCTGCACAATTAATTACTACTTTTGCTTGAAAAGTTTGATTAATTACAAAAATATTATCTTTTTTATCGATAGAATCTACCTTTGTGTTTAAAAATAACTCCACTCCATTATCAATTGCATTTTCCATCAAATGAACACATAAATTAAAAGGATCAATAATGCCAGCACTTGTAGCAAGCAAGCCTGCTTTAATATTTTTAGAAACATTTGGCTCTAGTTTTAACACTTCTTCTTTTGTTAACCATGTTGTATTTACATTATTTTCACTTGCTCTTTTTTGGAGTTCTTTTAATGTTATAACATCTTCATCACTTATAGCTAAAGTAATGGAGCCAATACGATGAAATTTTACGTCTAAATCTTCGCAAATTTGATCATACATTAAATTTCCCTTTACATTTAATTGAGCTTTTAAAGAATGAGGAAGTGGGTCATAACCCGAATGTATAATCGCACTGTTTGCATTAGAAGTTTCATTTCCAACATCGTTATTTTTTTCAAGAACGGCAACTTTTAATTGATATTTAGCTAAATCTCTAGCTAAAAAACACCCGATTACTCCAGCGCCAATAATTACAATATCATATACCATATATCTTTTCCTTTCATTAAAAGCAAGTCCAAAAGGACTTGCTTTTTACTTCGTTATAATGTTTTATGAACTTTTACGCGATAAATACTTTGCATGTATTCAAGTGTTTCTAAAACTCTATCTTTTACTTGATTAGTTCCATAAGTATTTACTTTTGCTAGTTCAACCATTTCATTAATTTTAATTAATGCGCTTTCCGTATTGTTTTTCGTTGCAAGTAAAGCATCTAAATCTTTTATCAATGCACTTTCTTGAGAAGAAGTCATTGAACCCTTTCTTTTATAAATATTAGCAATACGTTCTTTTATTTTTTCAACAAAAACTTTGGTTGTCATTTCTGTTTTTTCATAAGTAGCAATCGCTTGTGTATTGTAAACGCCTCTACCATTTTCACCATTTAAATATTCACCAAGTTCTGGACGATTACCAAAACTATGTGAAGCAAATAAAGCGGTTCCTTGAACACCGGTTGAACGTGCACCCTCTATTTCTTCTGGTAATGTCATCATTTCAAGATTACTAAAGATTGGTGAAATACCGGTAACGACATATGACTTACCATTGGCATGTTCAAGTGCTACCTTACTATCTTTTTTAACAAATCCTGAATCACAATAATAAGCCATTAAGTGAATAGAATCAATGTAATTATTTTCAAGCCAAACTTTCCAATCTTGTAATTTACCATATTTAGCGGCATCTACATTTGAAACAACGGCGATTGTTAATTGTTTTCCTTTAGCTAAATCGCGAGTAGAAGCGACAAACTTCGTAATGACATTTCTACGGAAATTATTAAAGTCATTAAACATACTTGAATTGGTGCGAATTAAATTTTTAAATTGAGTTAAATCATTAATATATGAGTAAGTTGGATATTCCGCTTTAAATCCATCTAAGGCTGCTTGTGTAAATCCTTGAGATGTTGTTACGCCATCGTTTCCGGCGCCATAACGAATATAGTCTAAATGAATTCCATCAATGTCATAATTATTTAATAATTCTTTTGTCATATCTAAATATAAATCGCGAACTTTTGGATTTGCTGGATCAAAGA
Source organism: uncultured Bacillota bacterium (assembly GCA_905197115.1). Taxonomy (GTDB): domain Bacteria; phylum Bacillota_I; class Bacilli_A; order RFN20; family CAG-631; genus Caccosoma. Next base: position 2,827 of record CAJJXN010000004.1, read on the forward strand.
ATTTTGTAATTTCTCCTGAAGAATCTGTTCCATTCGTACCATCATAATTAGTAGCAAAGCAATCCGCAAATGATGAGTCTTTATCTAAAATGGCTTGATAAAAGAACCATGTTGCCGTACAAACTTGTACTTTTAATCCTTCTTTATGCGCAATTGTTACAAATGCATCCATATAGTCTTTATATTTTCCATAAGAGCCACTTGCTACACTTGGAGCGATTGCCGCATATTGTGATTTATATACCAAACCATAATTATTAATTTCAGAAATTGAACTAGAAAGAATAACTTCATTAAATCCTGCATTTCGAATTTGTTTTAATGATGTAGTAATAGAATCAATTGTATAACTAGAAGCCAAAGGATAATACCAAATACTTCTTGTTTCTACTGGTTCATTTGCTGCTGAATATAAATAAGCTTGATCAGCCAAATATTTAGCATAATTCACACGATTTTGATAATAATACTTTTCCGTTTCGGTGTCTAACTTAATTGAATTTAAATATTGAACATTCTCTTGGAATTTTGTTTTAATTTCTTTTATTGCATCTACATTGATGTCATAAAGATTTTCATCATGCTTAGCAATATAAGAATTGATATTATCTTCAAGTCTTTTTAAATAAGTTGGAGCAAAATTAGGTAAATTATAATCTAAAATTACTTCATTTGCATTATAAGAAACGCTTGCTCCAATTCTAAATTGATTTTTAAATGTTGCAATATGATCTTCAATACGATCATTATAGAAATGTACTCGATATCCATTACTTGGATGCGTTAAATTAACTGCACCATCATTGACTTTTCCATCTACAATTGAGAATTCATATCCCCATTCGCTAAAAGTCTTATTCGTCGTTGCAACTTCTACATTTGGATCAATATTTTTAACATTTCCGTTTTCATCCGTATATGTTCCTTGATAACCAATTTTATAAATAATCTTTTCATCAAATAAGCCTACTGGATTTTCCAAATAAACTTTTTGTCCTTCATCAAAAATAACTCCTTTTTCTAAAAGAAGAGAAAGTGGGTTAGCAGAAATCACTTCATTTGCTAACATAAATCCATCTGTTGGAACTTTTAAATCATTATCATGTACTTTTTGATTAAATTCAGTTGCTTTAAATGATGAAGAAGCATCATCATATTCAAACATAATTGTATTTAATCTTTTATTTCCCCATACAACCTTCGTATCTGCTGATACATCAAATAAATTGGCTGCAGCATAAGGCATATAAGTTGGATTGACAGATTTGATAGGAACTCGTCTTCCATTTTCTGAATAAATTCCTGAAACATATGTATTAAAATCAAATCCATCAAATTCAATTTTTTGTCCAACAAATAAACTTGCATCAGATGAAAAATCTAATGGAACAGAAATAACAATTCCATCCACTGGAACAACTGTTTCTGCTTCTTGTCTCATTCCCACAATTTCATAAACAGGCGTTTTTACTCCATTTTTATAAACTTCATCTACGGGTCTTACTACATACTCTAAAACATTTGCATCTTCTCTTATGGATGTTTTTCTTAACCACCAGTCAGGAGTGTAAACAACCATTTTATCCGTTAGTTCACCAACTGGACATGTTTTAATAACGTTTTTACTTGCATTCTTTCCATCATAAGTGGCAGGGTTTTTTAAATAACTGCTTGATGCTGCTATCACTTTTCCTCCCGCTAATATCCGTCCTGAACCTTTCATACAAGATGTCTTATACTCTTTTACTTCTACACTTTTATGTTCATAATCTTGTTGTTGTGTAGAAGAAGATGATTGAGTGGAAGAAGAAGTTTTTTTCTCACCACAACTTACCATCATAAAAGAAGTCAAAATACATAGTAATGCTACTTTTAATTTTGAATTCATACTATACCTCCAATAATTTTATTTTATGTATAAATACATAATATCACAGATTTTTTTTAATTGCAAAACAATAATTGAAAGCGTTTTCTATAAACGAATTTTACAAAAAAAATTTAAGTGAATAATGTTTCTAATTGCATACTTTTCATAAAAATAGTATGATTATTATAAGGAGTGATTAAAAATGGGTCTATTAAAATGTTTAGATAATTTTGTTCCTAGTGAATCCAATCTTTATAGCGAAGAAGAAATGCGTGATATTAATATTCAAGTATTAGAAGAACGTGGTGTGACTGTAGATGATATCGCTCAATTAGCATATGGCACTCAAAGTAAATATTTAGATCACTTAACCATTGAGGAAATGCGTGAATCTGTTTTAGAAATCTTAGGAAAAAGAGATCAATTCCATGCCATTATTTTAACTGCTAACTTAGATGTAGCGGCCGAACAACACTTACTTTCTGAACCACTTAATTCTATTCTCACCAAAGATTTAGGATTATTTGGCTTAGATGAAGCCATTGCTCTTTCTATTGCTGGTAATTATGGAACAATTGGTCAAACAAATTTTGGTTTCTTAGATGTTAGCAAACCTGGCAAAATTAATATTTTGCAAAACAATAAAAAAAGATGTAACTGTTTCTTAGATGATGTCGTAGGAGCACTTGCTGCTTTGGCTGCTGTGCGAGTAGCACAAAAACACGCCATCAAACAAGCGATGGGAACAATTGATTTTGATTTATAATTTTATTAAGCAAAAAGAATTCTTATAAACTAAGAATTCTTTTTTATATAATCTCATTTGCACTTTCATCTTCAAACGGAGTTGAAACTAATGTCATAAAGCGTAAGACAGTTGCAATCGCAATTAAAATCGCAGCAATTAAATACAAAGAATTTGCTGTCGTATTTTGATTTTTATAATTTTTAAAAGCTAAATATAAAAAATAAAGAGCTGTAGTTGTTGTGATAAAAGATACGATAATCGCATAATCTTGCAACTCTTTTTGTGTGTGCTTTGCATTTCGTCCATTTATAATAATATCTTTATATCCCTCTAAAATATAAATAGATAAAATAAGAGCAATAATGACAGCACTTATAAAAAGAATTTGGATATTTAAAGATTCAATTTCTTTTTCTTTATTGATTTGTTGTTGCATAAATGGATCCACATTATCACCCTATTTTAACTATATGGAAAAAATTATTTGAATAGTCTATGAAATGATTTTACATTTTATGAAAAATGATTCATATAGTTGAATAAGGTTTCAATAAGGAGGGGTATAATGTCTCAATTCATATTATTAAGTGATGTAACTTTACATCAAAAAGCAAAAATAGTATCTTTTCAAAATGTTACTTCGCGTATCAAACATAAATTGATTGATATGGGGCTTATTAAAAATACCATTGTTTTTATTAAAAAAATTGCACCTTTAAAAGATCCTGTGATTGTGGAATTGCGGGGATATGAGTTAGCTTTAAGAAAAGAAGAGATGAAACATATTGTCGTTGAGGTGGTAAAATGAAAGTAGCACTTGTTGGAAATCAAAATTGTGGAAAAACAACGCTGTTTAATGCTTTGACGGATGAAATTGAAAAAGTAGGAAATTGGCCAGGAGTAACAATTCAAAAAAAAGAAGGTAAAATCAAAAATACAAACATTCAAATTATTGATTTACCCGGAATTTATTCTTTAAATCCTTTTACCAAAGAAGAAGAAATTTCGAAAAATTATTTAATGAATGAAAAATACGATGTGATTATAAATGTTGTAGATGTCACATCTTTACATCGAAGCTTATATTTGACAACGCAATTATTTGATCTTGATTGCCCTCTTATTTTAGTTTTAAATATGACTGACTTATTAAAAAAAGAAGGCATTGATTTAAATATCTCTTTATTAAAACAATATTTAAATGTCGAAGTTATCGAAGTATCTGCTTTAAAAAAGAAAGGAATTGCCCAGTTAATTTCTTCTTTACAAAAACCTATCTTAAAAAACAAATGTCCTATTTTCCCGCAATTTATTGAAAAAGAAATAAGCTTACCTTTAAATATTAAACAACATTCTCGTTATCATCATCTTCAAAATATAACAAACAATCCCAAAATAATAAATGAAGTTGAAAAGGTATATCACATGGAAATAGACCATTTTATCGCAAATTGTCGTTATGAATACATTGAAAAAACGCTTTCTTTAGCCATGAAAAAAAGAAAGAAAAAAAGTATAACGGATCAATTAGATGCTATCTTTTTAAATAAATATCTTGCTTTTCCTATCTTTATTTTAATTATGGTTTTCATTTATTTTTTGTCGATAGAATTAGTAGGAAAAGCTTGTTCAACATTAATATCCAATGCGATTACCACTTTCTCGAATTATTTACAAGCAAAATTGATTCAACTTGAAGTTTCAAATTGGCTTATTCATCTTGTTTGTGATGGTATTATAACGGGAGTAGGAGCTATTTTAAATTTTATTCCACAATTGATTGCTTTATTTTTTTGCTTAACTTTTTTGCAAACCAGTGGTTATTTATCGCGAATTGCTTTTTTCTTAGACCGATTTTTTATTTATTTTGGCTTAAGTGGCAAATCTTTTATTCCCTTTATTTTAGGACTTGGCTGTTCTGTACCTGGAATTTTATCTACTAGAACAATTGAAAATGATAGTCAAAGAAATAAAACGATTGTCTTAACTCCTTTTATTCCTTGCTCTGCTAAATTGCCTATTATTGCTTTATTTTCAAATTTCTTTTTCAAACAATATGCTTGGTTTATTTCTTTCTCATTATATGTATTAGCCATTATTGTCATTTTAATTAGTGCTTTATTAATGAAAAAAGTTTTTCATTTATCTTCTGATTCTTGTTATATTAGTGAACTTCCTAGTTATAAACTTCCACATCTTTCTTATATTTTAGATGATGTAGGTGAAAATACTTTTCATTTTTTAAAACGTTCAGGAAGCATTATTTTGATTAGTTCTATTTGTGCTTGGTTTTTACTTTCCTTTTCTTTTAATCTTCAATATATTCATAATGATATTGAAAAAAGTATTTTAGCAAGTGTTGGAAAAAAACTGAGTTGGATTTTTTATCCAATTATTGGAGAATTGAATTGGGGAGCAACCGTTTCTAGTTTTCAAGGGTTGATTGCTAAAGAACAAGTTATCTCTTCCATGAGCATTATTGAAGAAGTGACGAGTCATTCTGTGCTATTTAATCAAAATGGAATGTTCAAAAACTTTACACCATTAAGTGCTTACTCTTTTATGGTGTTTAATTTATTTAGTGCGCCTTGTTTTGGGGCGATTAGTGCGATGCGTCAAGAATTAAAATCCCGTCGTAGATTAATAAAAGCGATTGGATTTCAATGTGGAGTAGCTTGGTTATTGGCTAGTTTTATTTATTTGTTTGGACGTTTATTAGAAGGGATTTTTGTATGATTGATTGGATTATTTTGCTTTTTATCACTTTTCTTGTCATAATTTCTTTAAAATTTCTTTTGAATGAAAAATCACAATGTAAATCATGCAATAAACGTAAAAAGAAAGATTTATATGATTTTTATTTTAAACAAAAAGATTGATTTTTTAGCAAAATCATTGTTTCTAATATTGGCAATTGTCATAAAAAGTGATATATTTATTATAAACAATCGATGAGGGGAGCTTTTATCCATGAACTTTTTGAAAAACGAAACCACTAAAAAATTCGTGATAGCTTGTTTTTATATTGTTTTAGGGATTTTAATTTGTTTATTTCCTGAATATGTGAAGATTTTTGTTTGCTATTTATTTGGAGGAATACTTATTTTTGTAGGTGTTGTGCGATTATTAAATTACTATTTCCATTCGAGTATTCGTCTCTTTATTTTAAATGGCCCAATGAATGCGTTTTTATCCATCTTATTTGGTTTAACTTTTATTATTTTTCAAGACTTTGTTATTACAATTTACCCTATTTTGATTGGTGTTTATTTAGGGTTGAGAGGAATAGGAAAATTAATTAAATCACGAGCTTATAAATTAGCAAACGCTTCTACTTGGTGGTTTGATATGATTATTGGATGTGTTTTACTCGCTCTTGCTTTAACTTTAATTATTGGAGATGCCAAAACAAATGGCAACATTATAATTTATATTACAGGTGGTTGTTTAATCGTGCAAGGATTAATATCGATAGTAACGATGATATATTTAAGTTTTAATGCAGATGAAATTCAAAAAATCATGAGAGAATCTGCAGAAAAGAAACATAAAAAGGATAAAAATGACGATGATGTCATAGATGTTTAATATGGAAGAAAATGAATTAAACTACTTACAAAAAGCTTATGAATTATGCGATCAAAAGGAATACGAGCTCGCAAAAACGATATTTGCAAAATATCTTAAAATAAATGAGAATGATTATCATGCTAATTTAGGAATGGTTCGCGCACTTACACATGACTATAGCAAAGAAAATGTTGCAGAAGATTTTGAATTTTATTTTCAAAAAGCTTTAGCGGTTGCACCTATCCAAGAAAAAAGTAAAATTTTAAAAAAATATAATACTTACGTAGAAAATTTAAATTTATCACAACATTTGGATAATCTAATGAACGCTTCTAAAAAAGGATCTTTTATAAGTAATTTTTATGTTTTTTTAATTTCATGTTGTTTTGTAATTGGTGTATTTTTTTTCATATCAAAGCAGTGGCTACTAGGAAGCTTACTTTTTGGTGTAGCTATTTTTATAGTTATCATCAATTATTTATCAAATCTTTTAAAAAGAAAGGGTGATAAAAATGATTGATCGTAGTCAAATGACTTGTTTATTTCTTTATAATCCAAATAGTGGTAAAGGTAATCTTTTAAAAAAATTAGATTATATAAAACGCAAATTAAGCGAAACTTATAAAAGCGTAACTGTTATTGCTACTCAAAGTTTAGATGATACTATTTTAAAAGCAAAACTTGCTTGTGGAACATATGATGTTTTAGCCTTCTCAGGAGGCGATGGCACTTTCAATAATATTGTTAATGCCATTTCTGGTGAAAAAAACAGACCTATTTTAGGATATATTCCAAGTGGTACAATTAATGATATCGCTAAAAACTTTAAAATTTCAAAACGAATTAATCAAGCGATAAAAGTAATCCAAAAAGGCGACATTCATCCTTTTGATATTGGGAAAGTAAACGACCAATATTTTGTTTATGTATTAGCTATGGGATCGTTTGCGCATGTTAGTTACGATACTGATCAAAAAATAAAAAAGAAATATGGAAGAGTAGCTTATTACTTGCGCGTTTTAAAAGAAGTTTTAAAAAAGTACAACTATCAAACCACAATTCATTTTGATGAAAATCAAACTTATGAAGCACAAACTCCTTTAATTTTAGTATTAAACTCCGCTAGTGTAGGAGGATTTTGGGTAAATAAAAAATGTGATTTAAATGATGGTAAATTTGATGTATTAGTCATGTATCCTGGATTTGCTAGTGGATTATTCAATGTTTTAAGCAAACGAAAACATAAACGCATTTTAACTAGTAAATTAACCATTCATATCGACACTGATATGCATTGGTGCATTGATGGAGAAAAAGGAATGACGGGTGATATTGTAGTTGAAAATCTCCATAATCACTTGCAAATTTTTTCTCACAAAAAATACAAACAAAAGTAAAGAAAGTTAGCATCTTAACTTTCTTTTTATTTTACCTTTTCAAAATATAAAATATAAACACTTTTTTTATCATTTTCATCAACAGGTAATAAATCATTTGTTAATTTCCCTTTTGACTGACTTTGTAATTCTTTATTCATTAATTTCAATCCTATTGATTCACAAAAACAAATATAATATTCTAAGCTTTGAATTAAAAAATGATTTTTTTGCAAAAAATTTGCGGTGATGGAAGTAGATTCAAAAAACCATTCAATAATAACGAATTTACCGCTAATTTTTAACGTTCTAGCAACTTCTTGAACTAATTGAATATAATTTTGAACATTATTAACTAAATATCCACAATACATATCAATTGAATTATTTTTTATAGGTAATAATTGGTTTAAATCAATATCCAAAATCACCACATTTCTTCTTTTTAAATTTGCGGTTGAATGCGCTTTTATCATAACTTTACTGGCATCACTTATTACAAATTCCATTTCTTTATGTAATTGAAATAAAATGGGACCAAAATATCCACTTGCACCACTTGCTAAATCAACACAAATTCCTTTATTTGCTAAAATAAAATTATAATAATGTTGCATCGCTTTATCATCTTTAAATTTGATACTTGCAGCATGATACATATGTCCCATTGGATATCTTTTATTTAAATAAAAGGAATCCATTTTTTGACAAACAACGGGTCTTTCTTTTTCTTGCAAAAAAGTAATCGTATTTTTTGAAACTCTATAGTTTTGACAAGTAAGTGTAGATAAAAATTTTTCCATTTTTTATTTTCCTATTTATAACGTATCTTAAATAAAAGATATCATATTTAATGCTTTTTTTCAATTCTTACACACTTCATTTTAATAATTGTATAAAATCCAACAATAATCGCATACTTTATTTGATTTATCAAATAAATAAGTGTAAAATAAGAAAGGATATGGAGTGTGATCAATATGCCTACTTTAGAAATTAAAAATCTTCATGTTGAAGTAGAAGGAAAACAAATATTAAAAGGTGTGGATTTAATTGTCAACGAAAATGAAATTCATGCTCTTTTAGGACCAAATGGAAATGGGAAATCAACCCTTTTATCTACGATTATGGGACAACCAAAATATATTGTAACGCAAGGCAGTATTACTTATGATGGAAAAGATGTTTTAGCCATGTCGGTTGATGAAAGAGCCAAGGCTGGATTATTTTTAGCTTTACAATATCCACCTGAAATTCCAGGTGTTATTAATAGTGATTTTTTAAAAGCAGCAATGAATACGCGTTTAGAAAAGCCCGTTTCATTATATAAGTTCATTAAAGAATTAGAATCTGCTACAAAAGAAGTTGATCTTCCACTTGATATGGTTCATCGTTCTTTAAATGATGGATTTAGTGGTGGCGAGAAAAAAAGAAATGAAATTATCCAAATGAAATTATTAAAACCAAGCTTAGCAATGCTTGATGAAATTGACTCAGGATTAGATGTAGATGCTTTAAACGCAGTAGTGAAAGCGATACAAGAAGTAATTCAAAGAAATGGTAGCGCCTTAGTTGTTTCTCACTATGCACGCTTTTATCAATTAATTCAACCTACACACGTTCATATTATTGTCGATGGAAAAATCATTTTAAGTGGTGATCATTCAATTATTACACGCATTGATAAGGAAGGCTTTGATTGGGTGAAAGCAGAATATGGTGTGGAAACAAATAAAAAGGATACCCGTCCAACAAGTATTGGATTATGCGGGGTAAAGGAAAAAATCAATGAAAAGCGCTAATTTATCTTTTTATAAAAATGATGTTATTGAAGATACTGCCCACCTATTTTCTTCCTTAACAAACACTTTACTCATTCAAGATCAAAAAGATTTTATCCTTCATCTTCTTTATGATGAAGCGTGTCCATCCATTTTAAACATTCAAATTGTGAATTCAACTGTCACAATTTTAGAAGAAGTCAAAGGTGAATTAAATCAAATTCAAACACATATTGATATTGATGAAACATCTTCTTTATCTCGTATTGGTTTAAATATTGAATTAAATGCTTCCATTCGTTGGCTAAGAAAAGTAGACAATAAAGGTTTTTATCAAAATATTCAGCTTGATTTAAGTAATAATTCAATTGATAATGAAGAAAACATTCATTTACTACATGAAGATAGTAAATCTCAAGTCATTACCGCTTTATATGCTCAAAATAAAAATAAAAAATTATATCAAACAAATTTTATTCATCAAAGTAAAATAACGAAAAGCGATTGTAAAATATTTGGTGTTTGTAATGATTTCGCACAAATGACCATTGCAACCGATGCATACATTATGAATGGTGCTAGAGATACAAAAGCGATACAAGAAGGTAGAATTATCAATTTAACAAAAGATTGTAAAGGCATTATTTTGCCAGAATTGCACATTGATGAAAACGAAGTAGAAGCAGCGCATAGTTGTAGTGTTGGAAGCGTAAATGAAGACCATTTATACTACTTACAAACAAGAGGCTTTAGTCAAGAAGAAGGAAAAAATTTATTAATTAAAAGTTATTTCACTCCTATCTTTAAATTCATTGAAGACGAAAGTTTAAAAGAAAAATTGCAACTAGCCATACAAAAAAGGATTGGTTAATATGGATATTTCAAAAATTCGTAAAGATTTTAAAATGTTAGATCACAAAGTGATGCAAGGTTGCCCACTGATTTATTTTGATAATGCTGCCACTTCATTAAAGCCAAATAGTGTCATTGATGCAGTCGTGAACTATTATGAAAACTATACGAGTAATGTTCATCGTGGCGATTATGATTTAAGTGTAACAACCGATCAAGAATATGAAAATGCGCGTGAAACAGTTGCTCAATTTATACACGCTTCTGCTAAAGAAATCGTTTTTACAAGTGGAACGACCGCCTCTTTAAATCTTGTCGCACATGGCTATGCAGCAACGCATTTAAAACCAGAGGATGAAATCTTATTAAATGAAGCAGAACACGCCTCTAATATTTTGCCATGGTATGATATCGCAAAACAAACAGGAGCGGTTATTAAATATATTCCTTTAGATGAAGAAGGAAAAGTGACAGTAGACAATTTTAAAAAATGTATTACTTCAAAAACAAAAATTTTAGCAATTGCACAAATCAGTAATGTTTTAGGATTTGAAGTCAACATTAAAGAACTTTGTAAAGAAGCTCATCAACATCAAATTATAGTCGTTGTCGATGGTGCTCAAAGTGCGCCTCATATTCCTGTAGACGTTAAAGATTTAGATTGCGATTTTTTTGCTTTCTCAGGACACAAGATGTGTGGTCCTTCAGGCATTGGCGTACTTTATGGAAAATATTCTTTACTTGAAGAAACTTCTTCCACTTTATTAGGTGGTGGAATGAATGCTCGCTTCGATAATTGTGGAAATATTTTATTAAAAAAACCTCCTTATAAATTTGAAGGAGGCACCCCCGCAATTGAAGGAGCAATTGGATTAAAAGCTGCTATTGAATATCTGCAAACAATTGGCATGCAACAAATTGCATCTTATGAAAAAGAATTAAAAGAATATGCCATTCAACAATTAAAGAAATTAGACAACGTAATTTTATACAATTCCAATTCAAGCAGTGGAATTATTACATTTAATATTAAAGATGTATTTTGTCAAGATGCGGGCACTTATTTCAATTCCAAAGGAATTGCTTTAAGAAGTGGACACCATTGTGCAAAAATCCTACCTAATTATTTACATGTAAATGGAACTGTTCGTGCATCATTTTATTTTTATAATACAAAAGAAGAAATTGATCAATTTGTAGATGCTTGTAAACATGGAGGTGATTTCCTTGACGCTTTCTTTAAATGACCCGATTTTAAAACGTCAAATTATTATGGATCATTATGAAAACCCACGCAATAAATCTTTAGTAAATGATCCTAGATACTTAAAAGTAAATATGAATTCTGAATCTTGTATTGATGATATCGACATTCAAATTTTAGTAGAAGATAACATCATTAAGGATTTTCGTTTTGATGGGGTGGGTTGTACAATTTCAACCGCTAGTACCTCTATATTAAGTGAATTAGTCATCAATAAAACGATTGATGAAGCGTTAACGATTATTCAAAATTATGATCAAATGTTAAAAGAAGAAATGTTTGATGAAACACTTTTAGAAGAAGCCGTTGTTTTTAAAGATGTGAGTAAACAAGCCAATCGTATTAAATGTGCAACAATTGGTTATCATGGCTTAAAGGAATTATTAATGCAGTTAAGAGGTGAAAATCATGAATAACGAAATTAATGGTATTAAAGATTATAAGTATGGTTTTGCCGATAAAGACACAAGTGTTTATAAAACAAAGAAGGGTATTAATGCCGATATTGTCAAAGAAATTTCAAAAATTAAAAAGGAACCTGAATGGATGACTGAGTTTCGTTTAAAAGCGTTTCAACACTTTGAAAAGGCTCCTTTACCAGACTTTGGTCCTGATTTATCTTTTTTAAATTTTAATGATTATACTTACTATATCAAACCAAGTGATAAAAATTCAAAAGATTGGAATGAAGTTCCTGAAACAATCAAAAATACATTTGATAAATTAGGCATTCCCGAACAAGAAGCGAAATTTTTTGCGGGTGTTTCAACACAATATGAATCTGAAGTCGTTTATCATAATATGCTAAAAGAAGTAGAAGAAAAAGGGGTTATCTTTTTAGATACAGATACGGCTTTACGCGAATACCCTGAATTATTTAAACAATATTTTAATCGTGTTGTTCCTTATGCTGATAATAAGTTTTCTGCTTTAAATGGGGCCGTTTGGTCTGGTGGTTCTTTTATTTATGTTCCTAAAGGCGTTCATCTTGAAAAACCACTTCAATCTTATTTTCGAATTAATTCTCAAAATATGGGGCAATTTGAAAGAACTTTGATTATCGTAGATGAAGGTGCGTCTGTGCATTATGTAGAAGGCTGCACAGCCCCTATTTATACAAGTGAATCTTTACATGCTGCAGTAGTTGAAATTATTGTTAAAAAGAATGCCACATGTCGGTATTCAACTGTCCAAAACTGGTCGGGAAATATTATTAATTTAGTAACGAAAAGAGCTATGGTTGAAGAAAATGGCAGCATGGAATGGATTGATGGCAATATTGGTTCAGGCGTTAATATGAAATATCCAGCTTGCATTTTAAAAGGAAAAAATGCCAAGGGAACTTGTATTTCTATCGCAGTTGCTGGCAAAAATCAATATCAAGATGCTGGCGCTCGAATGATTCATTTAGCTGAAAACACAAGTAGTCAGATTATTTCTAAATCCATTTCAAGAGAAGGTGGAAAAGTAAATTATCGTGGAACAGTACATCATGGTCCCAATGCCAAAGGAGCTCGTAGTTTTGTGCAATGTGATACACTTATTTTAGATTCTATCTCAAGAAGTGATACTTTACCGAAAAATAGATGTTATAACAATCAATCGATTATTGAACATGAAGCCACTGTTTCTAAAATTTCAGATGAACAACTCTTTTATTTAATGAGTCGTGGCTTATCCAAACAACAAGCCATGCAAATGATTGTGATGGGATTTATTGAACCATTTTCTAAAGAATTACCGATGGAATATGCGGTTGAATTAAATCAATTATTAAAAATGAATATGGAAGGTAGTATTGGCTAAATAAAGTACTGAAAACAGTCACTTTAAGCATATAATTGCTTGAGGTGGCTTTTTTTATGAAAAAAAAGACGTTGCACTATTTCAAAAAAAATAACTTCAATATTGTTCGTAAACTCACATTCATTACTTTAAGTTTATTTATGAGTGTTTTTGCAATGCTGCATTTTTCAGCTAAATTACTCTATCCAACTTTTTTAAATTATGCAAAAATGCAAACCAATAAATTATCTACTGCTTTAGTAAACAAAGCCATTCAATCGACGATTTTGCAAGATTTATTACAAGATGAACTAATTCAAGTTACATATCAAGACAATGGAGTTGCAAGTAGTGTTGTTTTTAACACTTATTCCATTAATAAAATTGCTTCAAAAGTTACAAGCAGCGTATATAGCAATTTAAAATATGTAGAAGAAGGCAATATTGAACAAATTGAATATGATCAATTAGGATTAGAAGTGGATTCAACTTTACTTTCAAAAGGAATCATTTATGAAATTCCTTATGGGATGGCATTTAATAATGCATTGCTTGCAAATTTTGGACCACGATTGCCAGTACGTTTTACTCTTCTTGGAGAAATAAGCAGTCAAATTATGAGCAATGTGACCCAATATGGAATTAATAATGCATTAATTGAAATTGTTGCAACGTTAAAAGTGAAAATGCAAGTAGTAATTCCCTTAGCAACAGCGACAAGCGAAATTGACTATCCCATTCCAATTGCAATTAAAGCAATTACGGGTGTTGTTCCAACCTATTACCAAGGAAGTAATAATTTAAAAGAGAACTTTGTTATTCCATTAACATGAGGTGAAAATATGCAATCATTTATTTTTGATTATTATGGATACAATGTATCTGAATTAGTCGATAATCACTTCGATTATCAAGGATATCGTTTTGTATTAATTTCAACAACTGAAAATGAATCTACTATCTCTAAATTAGATGAATTTTTAGTTTCTTTAAGAGGCAATTTTGATGATGATATCGTTTATTTTGTTAAAAACCGCTACAATCAATACATTTCTTTAAATGATTCCACAAATATTCTTCTATTAACGTATAAATTATCATCCGTTTCATTAGACACACTTTTAAAAATGCATCAAATTTATTTCAATAATGGCATTTTAAATTTAAATGAAATCATTAATTTATGGGAACAACGAATTGAATATTTAGAAAATCAATGTTTGGTCATGTTAAATTTTGATAATCCAGCCCATAAAGAATTATACGAGCATGCAATGTTTGCGATTGGTATGGCTGAAAATGCATTGCAATATATTAGCGATTTAAAAATTGATTTTAAAGAAAACTTTGTCGCTACTTTAACGCATCGTCGTTTAAAGAAATTAGATAAATGGGAATTATTTAATCCTTTTAATTTAATTTTTGAACATAGTAGTCGTGATTTAGCTGAACTTTATAAAAACGACATCATTGATTTAAACCAACTCATTGAGTTAACAAAAAAATATCAATACAAAATCAATGAATATCAATACTTATTAGCCCGTATTTTATTCCCTGTTTCTGTTTTTGATATTTTAGAAGATATTTATTTAGATAAAAATTATGATTATACTGATCTTATTTATAAAGCCATCCAATCTCAACAACAACATATTAAAAAAGTGAAAACTTTTTATAAAACTATGATTAATGAAGTTAATATTCGACCTATTCGTTGGTTGGATTTGAATTGATGGTTTCATAAGGAACGTTCATGACACCTAAAACGCCTTCAACCTCTTCCATTAAAATGTGTGCCACACCATCTTGCAACGTTTCATCAATTAATGCACACCCTTCACAAGCACCAAGCATTCGCACATAAACAATTCCATCCTTAAAATCAACAAATTCAAGATCGCCACCATCACGATTTAAAAATGGACGAATTTTTTCAAGGACAGTAATTACTTTTGCTTTAATTTCTTCTTGAGTCATAAAAAAACCTTCCTTCTTCTAATTGCTTATGTATTATACCACAACTTTGACAATATTTTACATTGTAAATTGTAAATTTAAAAAAATTTATATATAATAAGCAATGGTAGAGAGGTGGCATACTATGAGTGAGTATAAAACTGGCGATATTATTCAAGTTATAGTTGTGGGATCTCAGCCTTATGGATTATTTGTTCATCCCATTTGTGATTTAGAGGTAACAGGACTCATTCATATTTCTGAAATTTCTCATGGATTTGTCAAAAATGTGAATCAAATTGCCAAAGTAAACGATATTTTAACTGCGAAAATACTCAGTTATGACAATGAAAGAAAACATTTAAAATTAAGTATGAAAGCTTGTGTAGAAAGAAATCGTTATCAAAGTATTGCACCTGTTTCTAAGATTTCAAAAGAAAAAGGAAATTATTTAAAAGATTTTTCAACCTTATCTTTAAAATTGAATGAATGGATTGAAAAAGAATTAGAAAAGGAAGAAGTAGAATTATGATTAGACTTGATTTAAGCAAAACAACATTCGATAAAGATATCTTTTCTTATGAAAATGAAGTAAGAAAAATACATCAAATGATTCATCAAAAAAGTGGACTCGGAAATGATTATTTAGGATGGGTTAATTATCCTTCTTGCATCACAGATAATGATTTAAAGCGAATCCAAAAAATAGCACAAAAAGTTCAAAAGGAATGCGATGCGTTAGTTGTCATCGGAATTGGGGGAAGTTATTTAGGAGCTAAAGCTGCAATTGATGCTATAAACGGATTATTTAAAACAACTTCATTAGAGATTATCTATTTAGGAAATACCTTATCTCCTTTTTATACTTCACAAGTGATTTCGCATTTAAAAGGGAAAAAAATAGCCATTAATGTGATTTCTAAATCTGGAACAACCATTGAACCAGCAATTGCTTTTCGTATTGTAAAACAATTAGCTTATGATGTTTGGAAAGAAAGAACTTCTGAATTTATCTTTGCTACAACAGATAAAGAAAAAGGAGCTTTAAAAACAATGGCAGATATTGAAGGCTATGAAACCTTTGTCATTCCAGATGATATAGGAGGTCGTTATTCGGTCTTTACACCTGTTGGTTTAATTCCTATGGCATGTGCTGGAATTGATATTATCTCTTTTATAGAAGGAGCTAAACAAGCAAGCGAACTATACAATAATGAAGATTTAAATAGCAATGTCGCTTATCAATATGCTATTACCCGTTATTTAGAATATAAAAAAGGATTAAATGTAGAATTTTTCATCACTTATGAACCTCATATGGCAGCTTTTAATGAATGGCTCAAGCAATTATTTGGAGAAAGTGAAGGAAAAGAAAGAAAAGGACTTGTCCCTGCTAGTTTATGTTTTACAACAGATTTACATTCTATGGGTCAATTTTGTCAACAAGGAAGCGATGTATTCTTTGAAACTACCATTAAAACTAAACATTATCAAGAAGATATCAACATTCCTGCATTAGAAAATAATCTAGATAATTTAAACTATTTAGTTGGAAAATCTTTATCTTATGTGAATGATATTGCCATTGAATCGACTTTAAAAGCTCATTTTAGTGGAAATCGAGATAATTTAGTAATTGAATTTGATAAAATGAATCCAACTACTTTAGGACATTTATTTTATTTCTTTATGAAAGCTTGTGCATGTTCTGCTTATTTACTTCAAATCAATCCATTTAATCAACCTGGAGTTGAAGTTTATAAAGCCAATATGAAAGAATTATTAAAAAAATAGACCATCAATTCGCTTGACGAATAAAATGAAGTATGCTATATTATATAAGCAACATAAGTTGTGGAAAGAAGAGGCGCCCGCTTCTCACCTGATTGCTAGTCGTGATAGGTTAAGAGTCACAATGATTTTATTTTAATTTGTAAAGGGCGCAGCTTGCGTCCTTTTTATTTTGAAAGTTAGAGGTGCTCATTATCAACAATTCAAATTACAACCAAAGAATTCCAAACAAAAACAATGATTATTTAGTAAACGAAAATATTCGTTTTCCACAAGTACTTGTTATTGCTGCTAATGGAGATCCATTAGGAGTGAAGACACGTGCTGAAGCACTTAATTTAGCGCGCGAAGCGGATTTAGACTTACTATGTGTAGCGGATAAAGCCACACCTCCTGTTTGTAAATTAGTCAATTTTGGAAAATATCGTTACGAACAAGAAAAGAAAGCGAAAGAAATTCGCAAAAAACAAGTGATTGTTGAAGTAAAAGAAATTCGTTTATCCCCAGTTATTGATAAACACGACATTGAAACAAAATCACGCCATGCAATTAAATTTTTAAAAGGTGGAGACAAAGTAAAAGTTTCCGTACGTTTCCGTGGAAGACAATTATCTCATCCAGAAGTGGGTGAAGAAGTGTTAAAAAAATTTATTGCACTTTGTGAAGAAGTTTGCGTTATTGAAAAACAACCTGTTTTAGATGGAAAATTTTTAGTTGCTATCTTAGCACCAAAAAAATAGTATAGAGGAGGAAAAAATTATGCCAAAAATGAAAACCAAAAGAGCCTTAGCGAAAAGAGTAAAAGTTACTGGCACTGGTAAATTAAAAAGAAAATGTGCTTATATGTCTCACTTAGCACCAAGAAAATCACAAAAACAAAAAAGACACCTTAGAAAAGCTAGATTAGTATCACCTAGTGATTACAAACGTATCAAGCAATTATTACAAGGTTAATTATAGGGGAGGAAAAGAACTATGAGAGTAAAAGGTGGACCAACAACTAGAAATAGACGTAAAAAAATCTTAAAGTTAGCTAAAGGTTATTATGGATCAAAACATACTTTATTTAGAACAGCTAATCAACAAGTAATGAAATCATTAAGCTATTCTTACAGAGATCGTCGTCAAGTTAAAAGAGATTTTCGTAAATTATGGATTGTAAGAATTAGTGCTGCTGCAAAACAATGTGGTACTTCTTATAGCAAATTAATGTATGGCTTAAAACTTGCAAAAGTTGAAGTAAACAGAAAAATGTTATCTGAAATTGCGATTCATGATTTTGCTTCTTTTGCTAAAATTGTTGAAACTTCAAAAAAAGCAATTGCAAAAGTTGAAAGTAAATAGTTAAATAATTAAAAAGGTTAAGAATTTCTTAATCTTTTTTTTGCATTATGATTTTTTAATAGGATTATTTATTAAATTGTGCTAAAATAGGAATGTTATAAATATTAGAGGTGAAAAAATGAAAAAAGAATTTAGTTTAGAGTTTGAAGGAAGAACTCTAAAAGTGGAAGTTGGAGAACTTGCCAAACAAGCAGATGGTGCTGTTTTAGTTCGCTATGAAGATACAGTTACATTATCTACTGCTTGTGCTTCAGAAGAAGCCAAAGATACAGATTTTTTTCCATTAACAGTTACATTTGAAGAAAAATTATATTCTGTTGGAAAAATCCCTGGAAGTTTTTTAAGAAGAGAAGGAAGACCAAGCGAACATGCAACTTTATGTGCACGTTTAATTGACCGTCCAATTCGTCCTTTATTTAGCGAAGGATTTAGAAATGAAGTTCAAGTAGTCAACTATGTTTTATCTGTCAATCCAGATATCGCTCCTGAAATGGCAGCTTTATTTGGTTCATCCTTAGCATTATGTATCAGTGACATCCCATTTGACGGACCTGTTGCTGGAGTAAAAGTAGGTTATGTAGATGGAAAATACATTATCAATCCGACAAGAGAAGAAGAAGCCAAATCTTTAATTGAATTATCTGTTGCCGGAACCAAAGATGCAATCAACATGGTAGAAGCAGGAGCCAAAGAAGTTAGCGAAGATGTAATGCTTGAAGCCATTATGTTTGGTCATGAAAAAATAAAAGAATTAATTGCTTTCCAAGAAAAAATTGCAGCTGAAGTTGGTAAAGCAAAAAGAGAAATAAAATTATTTAGCATTGATGAAACTTTAATTAAAGAAGTGAAAGATTTTTGTCAAGATCGTTTGATTCAAGCTTGTCGAATCAAAGAAAAACTTGAAAGATATGGTGCCATTGATGCAATTGAAGCAGAAGCTGTAGCTTTATATGAAAATAAAGAATATAAAACCGAAGATGATAAAAAAGATACAATTAAACGCGTTAAAATGATTACACACGACATTGTAAAAGATGAAGTTCGCCGTTTAATTACAGAAGATAAAATTCGTCCTGATGGAAGACAAATCACTGAAATTCGTCCATTAAATTCACAAGTCGACTTACTTCCACGTGTTCATGGTAGTGCTTTATTTACTCGTGGTGAAACACAAGTATTATCTGTAACTACATTAGGTGCCATGGGTGATCAACAAATCTTAGACAACTTAAACCCAGATGAAGAATTAAAACGTTTCATGCACCATTATAATTTCCCGCCATTTAGTGTAGGTGAAGTAGGAAGAATGGGTAATCCAGGTCGTCGAGAAATTGGACATGGAGCACTTGGTGAAAGAGCCTTAGCCCAAGTAATTCCAAGCGAAAAAGATTTCCCTTATACTATTCGTGTAGTATCTGAAGTTTTAGAATCAAATGGTTCTTCCTCACAAGCCTCCATTTGTGCTTCTACTATGTCCTTAATGGCTGCTGGTGTTCCAATTAAAGCTCCAGTTGCTGGTATCGCTATGGGATTAATAACGAATGGAAATATAGAAGATAATGCTCCATATACTATTTTAACAGATATTCAAGGTATGGAAGACCATTTAGGAGATATGGACTTTAAAGTAGCAGGAACGAGTGAAGGTATTTGTGCTTTACAAATGGACATTAAAATTAAAGGAATTAATCGTGAAATTCTATCTAAAGCTTTAGCTCAAGCTAAAATTGGTAGAATGCAAATTCTTGAAAATATGATGGGTGCCATTTCTGAAGTACGTGAAGATGTTTCAAAATATGCTCCAAAAATTGCTCAAATGCAAATTTCAGTGGATAAAATTCGTGATGTCATCGGTGCAGGTGGAAAAGTGATTAACGAAATCATTGAAAAATGCGATAATGTTAAAATTGATATTGAACAAGATGGTTCCATTGTAATTTATCACCAAGATAGAGCCGCTATTAATAAAGCAGTAGAAATGATTGAAGCTTTAACAAAAGAAGCAAAAGTTGGAGAAATTTACAATGCAAAAGTCGTTCGCATTGAAAGTTATGGTGCTTTTGTTGAATTATTTGAAGGAACAGATGCTTTATTACATGTTTCAAAAATCGCTCATGAAAGAGTCAATCATCCAAAAGATGTTTTAAAATTAGATCAAAGAATTAAGGTTTTGGTTACTGAAATTGATGAAAAAGGCAGAGTAAACGTTTCTGCAAAAGATTTATTACCAAAACCTGTAAAAACTGAAGAGAAAAAAGAAGAAAAAAAATAAAAATATAAAAAGCGAAAAGCATCTAAATTTCGGGATTTTTTGAAAAACTCCAATAAAAAATTGGAGTTTTTTTGTATAAAAAATATTATTATACACCTTTTTTTGTGGCTTGACAATAAATGCTTAAATATATGTTGGTATAAAATACTAACTGTAGAAAGAAGTGCTAAAAATGATGAGAAAATTAAACTTGATTTTTATGCTTTTTATCGTTTCCTTAATCAGTATTGGCTTTTCCTCCTGGGTTATTATTGGTGAAAATAACAACACCCATTTATTAGATGAAAAAATAAATGTAGGCCAAAACATTGAAAAAGATGCCCCTTATGTTGATTTAAAAGCAAAAAAAGTCGTAAACAAAAAAGAAATTTTAGATATGTATGAAAGTCGTAATTTAATGATGAGTCTTGGAACGATTGAATCTTTGGATTGGACTTTCTCATGGAAAAACAAAGGAACAAGTGAAACCTATTCTTCTTTGGATTTAACCACATATTTTGATATATATGATAATAATAATCCTCTTTGTGATGACTCTCCCCATTTATATAATTATGATATGAAGGAATATCAATATATTGATTACCATTTACTTGATACCACGCAAAATCAAATAACATCATCGATTTTCTATTCTCCTGTTTATAATAGTATTTTAGATGATACTACTTCACGTGATTGGTCACAAATAGAAATTGTATATAATGAAGCAAATGACGCCTCGGTCGCAACCTCTCAAAAAGCTGAATGGGATAGTGAAATTAAGACGTTTTATCCGTCAAATAATGCTTATCGTTTAGATGTAAAACGTTTAATAAGAGAAAATAAATACTATTACTATCGTTTTTACTTCTTTTATTTTGAAAAACCAACGAGTCAAGATTATAAGACCATATCGTATATAGCAATTTAACTAGTTTTTCGCAAGCAATTAGTGATGCAACTTGGCCAACCATTACCATTTTAGAAGATAAAAAGACTATTGCTAAAGATAAAACAACTTATTTTCGTATTCCTGTAAGTTTTGTTTATAAAAACACAGCAGGGGCATCTCAAACGATTACAATTAATAATTTTCAATCGACACTAATCGCTAAAACCACAACGAATGCAACGAATTCAAATAATAAATCAATTTATAAAATGGTAGATTTAGATATGCCATTCAATTCCTATGCAACTATTACAGCAAAAGATAGTTCAGGCATTACTTGGAGTGGTGTATATTCTTACTTTAAAGTTCAAGAAAAAACTCCTATGAAACAAACAAAAACAAATATAACGACTCCACTTGGATTTAAATATGATTCAACAGTTTTAAAACAAGTAGATCAAATTACACTACCTACTTTTACTTTTATTTTTAAAAACCCTATTACCAATGAAATTTTAGAAAAACCTTATAACGAAAATACAGGTATCCGTCCACGATCTTATTTGTCTAAAATCTTTAATCGAATTCATAAAGATACGATTACTTTTGATTATATTATTCGTCTAAATATTAAAGATGAATATAAAGGTCACATCAATGAAATTTTAGATGCTTTTGAATTTGATACACAATGTCAATTTAATATTGTATAGGAGGCTTAAAAATGAAAAAAAGATTCTTTATTCTCTCTATTTTATGTTTAAGCGCAATCGGAATTACTTCTGCAGCTTTCAGTTTAACCAATGAAAAATCACATTATTTAGATGAAATGACAAATATTGGTGAAAAATATGTAACTTTTGACTATAATGATGGTGGATTTACACAAGATTATACGTATTATTTTGAAGGTTCAAAATTAGATGAAACGCTTATTCCAATGCCAAATATAAACAATTCAAACCATCAATTTCAAGGATGGTATTCAACCAAGTCAGGTTTTTTAGAAGATGGAAGTTCTTCTAAAATTGATTTCAGCACAAATTCTTTTTTAGGCGATGAAATCTTGTACGCTAAATATTTAAATACAGGAGCAAATTATTCTATTAATAATACAACAACAATCAATCTTAATCCTTCTACTACTTCAAACCCTTGTTTTATTTCTAATGCTAACTCTTTAAATCCGCTTCATTTAACTGGAAAAGTCAATATTCAATCATCTGATGGAGATTATAGTGAAAGTAAAAGTGGAACAAGTAGTTCTATTTATTATGCTAGTGAAGCTGAAGTCTATGCCATTTTAGACACAGATATCACGATTGAAACAAATGGAACTGTTCAATTAAATTCCATTTTAGGCTACGCTTCTAAAAATGGTTTTAATCAGCTTATTTCTTCTCCAAATTTCACTTGTTTGGATTTAAATGGCTATACGATTACCATTAAAAATAAAGGAACTTTAAATGGCTATGGAATTATTTTTAATTCTAAAAGTACAGGTGGAATTATTGTTGAAAATGGTGGAACACTTAAAACACCATTTTGTATTGGTGATTTTAAAGGTGGAGGGTATCTTGTAACTTCCTATAAAAATGCGGTTACTCCTTTTTGTAATTATGCTTGTCCTTATTTAACGTGTGAAGTTCTTTTTGAAACAGGTAGTAAATTAATTGGCGAAACTTCTTTATGTGCAAGTAGCACTAAATATTCTACCTCAATTGATCTCATTGGCACTACGAATAGTAGTTTATTACATATGACTTCCGGTTACATTATTAAACAAACGACAGATTATCGTGATTTAACACAAAAAAAAGAGCAACATTGGGTAAATCATACGATGGATGATATCATCGATAGTAATTATCGAGAAAAATTAATCTTTACTGATAATCCAAATGAAAAGTTAATGCATATTCAAAAAAGAGATTTTTCTACCACTTCAAATTGTCAAGTGGAGTTTACTTCCTTAACCTTATCATTGAAAATGGGCCTTTCTGTAAGCGTATCTATGAAATACGGAGATTTCCCGATTCCTTCTTATTTTGATATTGAACTTTATAATACCAAGTTTACTTTTGCTATTAGTTTAGCATTAATGCCTTCTTGCAATGTCTTTGTAGATGAGCAATCCATTATTTATATGAATAATATTGATAGTGGTGAAAAATATAATATTTTTGCTCATTTGTCTGTCTTAGATGAATACCCTACAGACTATTATTATGCTTCTAATTCAAATCTACAAACAGGTTCAACCTTTTTGAGCAATGTTTTAATTTATAATTGCAAACCTGCAAAAATTACCATGAATGGTAAATTTGAATTTAATACAAACAATATTAATTTTTCGACTTCGTATGCCTATTATTCTATCGGTGGCGCTATTGATTGCTCAACACAAGCACTTAATTCTTTAATTGAAAACCAAAATTATTTAAAATTAGTAAATAAATACTATTACCCTATCTGGTTTTCACCAAATTCCCAATATACCAATCGTCCCGGAAGATATTATTGTCAGCCTTTAATTTCTAAACAAAAAGCTTATCTACAATTAGATGGACAACAAAGAATTATTGAAACACAAATTTATGACTCTGACCAATCCCTTTATTATTATAATGGTAAATTTTATTATTATAAATTTAGTTCTTTGGGTTTTGCACAAAAAAGCTGGTCTAAAACTTCTTTAATGAGTAGTGCTGCTCCAGAACTTGATCGCATAAAAGATAAATATAATTTATTGGATGGCGGATTCAGTGAATGCGAAAAAATTGATTTAACAGATAAAACTTTTTACATTCAAGATAATGAAAATTATTTAATATATGTACATGGTGCTTTTATTCAAACGAAAGCAGCACCTGAATTTGATAATTTTCAACAAATTGCAAGAACGGAAATACAAGATGTTGAATTAAACAAGTTTGCTTACACTGCTGGAACGTTTTCTTGCTTACCAGCAATTTATTATGAATATCGATTAGATAGGTGGTTGTTTTCAAAATGATAAAGAAAAAGGCATTAAAATATGTAGAAAGCATTTTACTTACACTTGCTTGTTTTAGTATTCTATCTTTTGGTTTTGCATCTTGGATTTTAGATGCTCCTTCTCAAGAAAATAATTCAAATTTATTTTTAATCGTAGATGATGTTTCAACCGCATCAACAGGAAGCATCAATAATTTAGAATTAAAAAATAGCCACATTCGATTTGATGCTAAAATAGATGATACCACAGGTAAAGTTACTTATATAGAAGATATTGGAGGCGAACAATTAGATATTTATATTGAGGGTACAATTTCTAATTATAGTGATTTTGGTTCTCTTGACTTTGACTTTAAAGTAGATATAAAAAAAGAAAGCCTTCTTCAACAATTAGTACAATCAAACTACTTAAGCCTTCCTATTTTTCAAAGTTTAAATCGAGAGTCTTTAATGGTTTCAAATGAAGAAAAAATTGGTTCTTTTTGGTCCAATGAACCAAATACCATTGATGATACACGTCAATTCTATATTCACACTCGTTTCACTTGGGGTACATTCTTTAATGAAATGAATCCAAGCTTATTCTTTGATAGTTCTCAAACAAATGGTATTAAAATTGGAAATGAATACTCCTTAATGGAACAAAAAGAAATCTTAAATTCTCTTTATTTAATAAATGAAACTTCTTATTATATTTCTTTAATTCTTAATCCAATAGAATATAGTTTAATTTTAAATATTGGAGAAAATGCAACTTTTAACTCACCAACTTTTATTGGTGGTCTTACAAGAAATAGTACAATTACTCTTCCTAATGAAATACCAGTAAAAGAAGGGTATACATTTAAAGGTTGGTGGACAACTTTAGATGCAAATCTTCTTGAAAGTGAGTTTTATAAACCAGGGCAAACTTTTTTAATTTCAAGTCTTTTACAAGAAGATGCTACTGAAGTTTCATTATATGCTCAATGGAGTGATCCAATTATTGTTACTATTCATTTTACAAAAGACGGCAATTTTACTGGTAATGATGTTACTTTATATTTTGATTATAATGAATCATTCAAATTAGATTATAAAGGCAACTTAAGCGATACGCAAGGAAATACCGTAAAATATACGGTCAATAGTGGTTATTCATTTAGCAAATGGTCATGGACGCACAATGGAAATACGGGTGAAATTACAAACGAAAATGAACTTGTAAATTTAAATCAAGAAACTTTCCCGGGATTGCTTGCTTCTCCTACTAACAATTCAATTAATTGGAAAAAAGAATTCTACTGCTTGTATTTATCCTGATTCTAAAATTCTAATGGCAGATGGTTCTTATAAACTTGTACAAGATATTCAAGTTGGTGATTTCGTCCGAGTTTGGAGTTTTGAAACAGGTCAATACGAAAATCAACCCATTATTTATTACGAACATCTTAAAGGCTACGAAACATATAAAATTACAATTTACCTAGACGATGGAGCTTTTATCACCGTTGCTGATTCCCAAGCTTTCTTTGATTTAAACTTAAAAGACTACTTTGTAATCGATAAAGACTCGCTAGAATCTGCACTTTTTAGAAATATAGCGACTTATGATAAAAACATTTTATCTAGCAAAAAAATCATTAATTATAGTATAGAACTATGCTACGAAGATGTATTTGAAATGATTACTGCTTATGATTTTAATTTCTTCTACGATAGCATTTTAACGGTTGAGCCATTCTTACTATGTTATAATTATTTTAGTATTGGCGATGATTTTAAATTTATTGAAGAATTGAAACAACAAGACATCGAAAAATATGGGCTGTTTGATTATGAATTTTTTGATGAATTGTTAACAAAAGAGCAATTTACTTTGTTTAATGTCACTTATTTTTCAATTGCTATTGGTAAAGGCTTATACACTCCTGAATTTTTAATCGAGATGATTTACGAATTTTTATCAGAAGATGATCGAATTTAAACAAAAAAAATAGTACTCTAATTTATGATGAGTACTATTTTTTATATTAATCTAATTTATCAAAAGTTGCTATTTCAGATTCTTTTGCTTCTTTTGAAGTGGCAAATTTTAATAATAACGCAATGGTTGCAAAAACTAAAGTTAAACAAGCGAATAAAACAAATGACAATCTAAAATCCGGATAAAGTCCAATCATTCGTAAAATTAAGGGAACGATTTCAAAATAAGTATATTCTGAAATTAAAAAGTAAATTGATAAAGTAAAGCCAAACCAAATCCCAGCAATGGTTGCAATGTAGGTCATTACAATAATCGTTACTAAACGAACGTTTCCTCTTTTTCCTTTCAATAAATCATATCCTGCATCAATTAAAAATGGAGCAGCAAACCCAAGCAAAGAAGGTAAATAATGAAATAAATTCGCACTTCCAGCGTATTCAATTCGGTTTTCTCCTAAAGCTGTATATTCTGAAAGCAATGCTTCTTTTAAGTAATAACAACCAATCATTAATAAAACAAGAATAATCCCAAATATACTTGCTCCTAAAATTCCTTTTAAAGTTGATTTACCAGCATTGACTTTTTCAAAATTTTCTTTTACTTTTTTTTCAATTTTTTCTTTTCCTTTTTCAAAACAATTTTCATGAACAGGAGTAATAATTCCTTGTTTATTTATGATTCCTATTTTTTGCGTTTTAAGATCCAATGCTTTATGACAAATTGGACAAAAAGTTTCCACTTTTAAATTATTGTCTGTATAATATTGAATAAAGCGGTCCATAAAATCAATTACTAAATGCGATTTATCATTGTTTAGATTAAATGTAAATTGAATATAATTATCTTCAAACTTATTTTCAGTTAAACAAAACTTTTCTAAATCTTTTTCAAAGTTGGACAAAACAGCTTTTAATTTTTCTTTATCTTCACCCAATTTAGTGATAATTGTAAGAATTTTATAAGAGAGTCCTTCTTTTACTGAAATATAAAAGTCTTTATACCATCCAAACGTATAACCATAATCGACAGTTAAATGATTTTCAATGGCAAAATTTTTAAAATATAAACTAGCCATAATTTCACCTCACATAAATTTATTATACATAAATTTATTAAAAAAACAAAGAATTAATAAACAGAAAAGTCTTTTATTTATTTTTACCTACTATTAAAATAGGTGATATTAGTGATTTTTTTAAAATATAATCAAACTTACGCTTTTGAGTGTGGAATTTGCAGCATTAAAAATCTTTTAAAATGTTATCACATTGAATGCGATTATCTTGCATTACCTTATCAAAAAAACGGGAATAGCTTATATGAAATGAAAGGTTGCTTACTATCTTATTTTAAACAAGTAGTCGTTGCCAAAATCAATCTAGAACAATTTATATCCTTTAAAAAAATTGATCCATTTATTTTATTGATAAAAAAAGAAAATCAGTATCATTATGTCGTTGTTTATAAAATCAAAAAAAATGATTTTTTTATTTTAGATTCAGCACAAAAAGGCAAAATAAAAATTTCTTTTTCACAATTAAATAAAATAGCGACCCATTATGTAATTTTAGTAAAACAACCTTTTGCTTATAAAAAATCCAAGAAAAAAATAAAAATAAATAAAACTATTATTTTTATTCCTTTTTTATCCATTATTGAATCGAGTCTACTTCTTTTATCTTCTTCCTATTTACAAAAAATGATAGACACACAACAATTAAATCCTTTTTATTTTATCCTATTAGAATTAATTCTTTATTGTTTTATATTGTATCGTTCTCGCATTTATTTAAAACATTTTAAGATTTTAGATCATAAAATAGTTCAAAATACATTACATTCAATTTATCAACTCAAAAAAGATTTTCTTTTTCATCGAGATAAAGAAGAAATTATTTATCGAATGAATGATGCTTATCAAATGAAGCAAATTATTCTTTCTTTTTTATTTGATTTTATAGGAAATGTTATTTTGCTGTTGAGTACTTTTTTATTTTTAATTTTTTATCATCCTGCTTTCATTCTCTTTTTTTTATTTATGATTCCCATTTTTATATTTAGCTATTATCATCTTAAAAAACATCAACACTTTATTGAGAAAAAAAGAAAAGACGAATATCTCTTTTTTGATAAATTAAGAAAGGATATCTCTACTCATAGCTTAGATGAAAGTCACTATTTAACTTGCCATAACTTTCTTTTTAATTATCAAAAAATTGATTTTTTAATGGAAAAAAATAAATTACTTAAAAATCAACTCTTTTATTTTTTTCAAAATGCCATTACTTGTCTATTACTTCTTGTTTACTTTTTTAAGCTGATTCCTTTTTTTAGTATCGGCAAGCTTATTGCTTGTTTGAATCTTTTATCTCTTATAATGGCTCCTTTATTTCAAGTTCTTTTACAAATACATAATTATAGTAATTATTTTTTATTAAAACAACGATTAGATGATTTAAAAAGAAATCAAAAATGAATTTGAAATGATAAACAAATGTTATTTTGTAATCAAAAACTCATTTCTTATTTAAAAAATATAGTTTATAATAGTAGTGGATGGTGAAACAATATGTATAAAAAAAGAATACAACAACTCGTCGAAATTTTAAAGCAAAAGCAACTTTATGGCTATCTTGTCTTTTCAAGTGATTACCATAGTAGTGAATATATTGTCGATTATTTTAAAGGAAGAGCTTTCTTAAGTGGATTTAATGGCTCAGCAGGAACCTTGCTTGTCACAATTCATGGCAGTTATTTATGGACAGATGGACGTTATTTCATCCAAGCCGAAGAACAATTAAAGGGTAGTGACATTCAACTAATGAAAATGGGAGATGTTCACACTCCAACTTTACTTGAATTTTTAAAACAAGATATGAAAGACAATGAAACTTTGGCATTTGATGCAAAAGTTGCCACTTATCAATTTGTGAAAACGTTAAAGCAAGAACTAAAAAATATGCAATTAAAAATGGATGAAGATTTATTGCAACATATTTGGGTGGATCGTCCTTCACTTCCAAACGAGCAAATTATTGAACTACCTTTATCGCTTACTGGAGAAAGTGTAGAAGAAAAATTGCAAAAAGTTCGTCAAAAAATGGATGGCATTCAATATCATTTAATTTCTTCTTTAGATGATATAGCATACTTATTTAATCTTAGGGGAAATGATATTCCTTACAATCCTGTATTTTTATCTTATGCCTTAATTAGTCAACAAAAAGCTTTGTTATTTGTCGATTTAAAGAAAGTATCATTAGACCTTCAAAAAAGTTTAAATGATAAAGGAGTAACACTTTATCCTTATGAAAAAATTTATTCCATTTTAAAAACATTAAATGGTTCCATTTTATTAGATCCAAACAAAATCAATTATGCTTTATATGTTTGCCTTGATAAAAATATTAAAATTTTTAAAAGTGAAAATCCAACTACCCATATGAAAGCAATCAAAAATCAAACTGAAATTGAAAATAGCAAAAAAGTTCATATTCAAGATGGTGTAGCATTTATTCAATTTATGCACTACATTAAAACGCATATTCAAGAACGTACTTTTACTGAATTAGAAGCCGAAGAGCTCCTTTTAAAATATCGTCAAAAACAAAAAGATTTCCAACAACTTAGTTTTTCAACAATATGCGCTTATAAAGAACATGGAGCAATTATGCATTATAGTGCCACACCAGCAAGTAATTATACAATTCAAAATGAAGGCTTATTATTAATTGACTCAGGAGGGCAATATGTAGGTGGTACAACAGATATCACTCGAACGCTTGCTTTTCAAAATATTACGCAAGAAGAAAAATATCATTTTACTTTAGCTTTAAAATCACATATTGATTTAGCAAAGGTTGTTTTTCTTCGCGGATGCCGTGGCATCAGTTTAGATATTTTAGCCCGCAAGCCTCTTTGGGATGTGGGTTTAGACTACAAATGCGGAACAGGACATGGAATCGGATATATGTTAAATGTACATGAGGGACCTAATAGTTTTCGTTATAATATGAACGTCAATTCAATTTCAGCCGAATTAAAAGAAGGAATGATTACAACTAATGAACCAGGCGTTTATATTGCTAATAGTCATGGTATTCGTCATGAAAATGAAATGTTAACAGTCTTTTCTCATGAGAATGAATATGGTCAATTCTTAAAATTTGAACCTTTAACTTTTGTTCCATTTGACTTAGATGGCATTGATGTATCAATGCTTGATGCGTCTCAAAAACAATGGTTAAACCAATACCATCATCTTGTTTATGAAACTGTAAAAGATTATCTAACAATAGAAGAAAAAGAATGGTTAAAAAGATATACAAGGGAAGTGTAAACATGATTGAACTTAATTTTAAAAATCAAACTCATTATCCTTCTAAGGAATACAAAAAAGACTTTTTAGAAATTGCAGATTATACGCTTCATCTTTTTAAAATTAAAAAAAATGTAGAATTATCCGTTAATATTGTCACCAAAAATACCATTCAAGAAATCAATCGTACTTATCGAAACATAGATAGAGTAACCGATGTTATTAGTTTTGAATTTGATGATGGACTAAATGAATATGACGGCTTTATTGTTCTTGGTGATATCTTTATTTGTCAAAGTCGTGCAATTACACAAGCAAAACAATATCAACATTCAATTCGTCGGGAAATGTGTTTTTTATTTACTCATGGACTTTTACATTTATTAAAAATGGATCATTTAAATAAAGAAGATGAAGAAAAAATGTTTGCCATGCAAGATAAAATTATGAATCACTTTAAAATTTTACGATAAAAAGGAGAATTGTTATGAAAATCAATGAAAACGAATTAATAAAAAAAGCAAAAGAAGCACTTAAAAATTCTTATTCCAATTATTCTCACTTTAAAGTAGGAGCTGCTATTGAGTTAAAAGATGGAAACTTTATCATTGGCACAAATATTGAAAATGCATCTTTTGGATTAACCAATTGTGCCGAACGTTCCGCATTATTTGCTGCTTATAGTTTAGGTTATCGTAAAGAAGATATTATCGCTATGAGTATAGCTACAGAGAGTAATAAAATGGTTTCCCCTTGTGGAGCTTGTCGTCAAGTAATGGCAGAATTAATTCTTCCTGATACCCCCGTTTATTTAGTATACGGAAAAGAAAATGTAAGTACATTTAAAACTTCCATTAAAGAATTATTACCTTATTCTTTTGGAGAAGATGATTTAAATGTTTAAGTCAGGATTTGTAAGTATTGTAGGTAGACCCAATGTAGGGAAATCTACTTTAATTAATCAACTTATTGGCAAAAAAGTTTCAATTGTTAGTTTTAAACCTCAAACCACACGTGATGTTATTCGTGGAATTTATAATGATGAAACTTGTCAAATCGTATTTACAGATACTCCTGGAATTCATAAAAGTGAAGATTTACTCGGGGAAATGATGAATACGAATGCTGCAAACGCATCTGAAGGTGCAGAAATTATTTTAATGCTTATTGACGCGAGTAAAAAATCCTATAATAGTGACAAATATGTTTTAGAAAAAATTCAAAACATGGATTTGCCCATTATCTTAGTTATTAATAAGATCGATGCTATTTCCAAAAAAGAGTTATTAGACATGCTCTCTTATTATTCAGAATTTCAAATTTTCAAAGAAATCATCCCCATTAGTGCGCTAAAAAAAGATAACTTAGATCACCTCTTAGAAGTCATTAAACAATATTTACAAGAAGGTCCTCAATATTATCCAACCACTATGATTTCCGATCATAATCAAGCTTTTTCATTTTCAGAAACCATTCGTGAAAAAATATTGTATTTAACTCAAGAGGAAGTTCCATATTCGATTGGCGTATATTGTGAAGAAGTAAAAGAAACTGAAACCAAAATAAAAATACGTGCGATTGTTTTGGTCAATCGTGACTCTCAAAAGGGTATAATTATCGGTGAAAAGGGACAAATGTTAAGAAAGATTATTCAACTAACACAAGAAGACTTAAAATTACAATACAACAAAAAAATTGAATTAGATATTTTTGTGAAAGCTTATAAAAATTGGAGAAATAATCCTCGATTACTTAAAATGTTAGGATATAGTGTAGAATAATGGACTTTAAATATATTGGTTTTTTATATTCAAAAACAACTTATCAAGAAAATGATTGTATCGTTAATATCTTAACATCTGAAAACGAATCTATTTCTTTTAAAGCGAAAAGTTTACTTAAAGCAAATAGTAAACAAGCTAGCGCATGTAATTATTTCGTTTTAAGTGAATTTGTTTTATCTGCAAAAACCATTTTGAGTAATAAAACGCTTAAAACTGCCACTATTATAAAACAATATCATGTTCCCTATGAAGATATTTTAGTATCTAGTGCTTACTTTATTATTTTTGAAGTCATTCAACAAATTTATGAACAAATGCAAGATTTATATCCGTTAACTCTTTTTTGTTTTGAACGACTTGAAGAAAAAAAACATCCTATATTGGTATTAAACTATTTTTTTAAACAGGTTTGTCTTGCTTTAGGTTATGCCCCTAATTTATTTGGCTGTATCAATTGTTTAAGTAAAAAAGAATTAGTCGCTTTTGACTTTTCTTTGGGTGGTTTTATTTGTAAAAATTGTTTTGATTCTAGTATTCATCAAAAATTATCTACAAATTTATTAAAAGATATTTATCAATTTTTGAAAGTAAATGAATTTATAGAAATGGATTTAGTTCATGGAAATTATTTATTTGATTCTTATATTCAATTTTTAAAAGAACAAGGTGGACTACACTTTCAATCTTATGAGTTCTTTAAAAAAATTAACAAAAAATAAAAGTACTTGTAAATTTACAAGTACTTTTTCATTTTATCTTTGAATAATTGTACGAGCAATTTTCACACCGTTCGCACCAGCTTGCGCAAGCCCACGTGTAATTCCAGCACCATCGCCACCAACAAATAAATTTTTAATTTTTTTGGTTTCAAATTCATTGGTTACATCGACTCTATCTGAATAAAATTTTGCTTCTACACCATAAAATAAAGTGTGGTCATTGGCAATACCTGGTGTGACATGATTTAATGCTTGAATCATTTCGATAATAGATTGCATCGTTTTATATGGTAAAATTAAACCCAAATCGCCAGGAACAGCTTCTTTTAGTGTAGGTTTAACAAATCCTTCATCAATTCTTTTTTTCGTGGAACGACGTCCTAATAAAATATCTCCATATTTTTGAACAATAACACTACCACCACTTAATTTATTCGCTAATTCACTAATTTCTTTCGCATATTCGTTTGGATTCTTAAATGGATCATCAAATTCATGTGAAACAAGCAAAGCAAAATTTGTATTTTGGCTACCTAACTCACTATTATGATAAGAGTGTCCATTACAAACCATGACACCATTGTGGTTTTCAATTACTACATAACCACTTGGATTTGAGCAGAAAGTTCTTACTTGAGTTCCTAAACTTGTAGAATAAATAAACTTTCCTTCATAAAGATATTCATTAATTTCATCCATAATAATATTATTGGTTTCTACACGAACGCCTACATCAACACGATTGTTATAACATTTTACTTTGTATTTCGATAATGTTTTTGCTAGCCATTCTGCACCTGGACGTCCAATTCCTAATACAACATATTCTGCATGAATTTGCGTTTTATCGGCTAAAATAACGCCCTTTACAACATCATCTTCGACAATTAAGTCATCTACAGCTGTTGCAAATTTAAAATCAATGTGTTTTTTTAATGTTTCATAAATATTTTTTAAAACATTTAAATTTAACTCTGTTCCTAAATGTCTTACTTCACTACGTAATAACTTTAATCCAGCAGCAATTCCTTTTTTTTCAATTTCATAAACTTCTTTTGATTTTGGATTCGTCAATTCTTCAGGAGCACCATGCTTTAAATTAATACTATCTACATATCGAATTAAATCTAATACTTCTTCTTCAGGTAAATAATCTGTCATCCATCCACCGAAATCACTTGTAATATTAAATTTACCATCTGAAAAAGCGCCACATCCTCCAAAACCACTCGTCATAGAACAACTTGGCTTACAACCACTATTGCCATAAATATCTTGAGGGCATTGTTTAATCTTTTTTTGTAAAATAGGGCAAGTACGATTATAAATATCTAAGCCTTTATCGATTAATAAAACCGATTTCGTTGGATCTTTTTCCATTAATTCATACGCAGTAAAAATACCTGTTGGACCTCCTCCAACAATAATGACATCATAAAATGTTTTCATATCTTTCGCTCCCTTTTTTAATCTTCAATATATTTTAAATTCATTATGCCAATATATGGATAATTTCGATATTTTTCGTTATAATCTAACCCATATCCAATTACAAAGTAATCATCTATAATAAATCCACTATATTTTGGTGTTACATCTACCACTCGTTTACAAGCTTTATCTAAAAGAGCCACAATTTCAATTGAATTGGCTCCTTTTTGTTTAAAATACTGTATCAATTTTTCAATTGTATAACCTGTATCAACAATATCTTCTACAATTAAAATATCCTTACCTTGAACATCAAATTGCGTTGCCTCTTGTAATTTAACATTTCCAGAAGATTGATTGCCAAAATAACTTGAAGCTTTAATAAACTCTACGCTTACATCTCCTTCAATGTGCTTTATTAAATCCGAAAAAAACATAAATCCACCTTTTAATGTACATACAAAAATAGGTTTTTTTTCTTTATAATCTATATTAATTTGTCGTGCTAATTCTTTACAGCGATCTAATATTTCATCTTCACGAAATAATATTTTAGTAAACAAATCATCTTTCATTGTAGTTACTCCTCCCTTAAACAACACGTTTATATTCTACAATATTTTTACAAAAAATGATATTACTTTTTTTATAAGTTTTGTTATTCTTTCTCTACACAATCATCTTGTGTAATCAATCGAATGACACGACATGGATTACCTGCAGCTAATACCCCTTCAGGAATATTTTTTGTTACCACACTTCCTGAGCCAATCACACTATTTTTACCAATCGTCACTCCCGGATTAATAATGACACTTCCAGCAATCCATACATTTTCTTCAATAGTAATTGGCTTACAATACTCTAAATCAAATTTTCTATTATTTTTATCCACTCGTACATTTCTTTCTTTTGCAATTAAAGAGTGGAGAGGAGTATATAACGATACATTTGGGCCAATAAATACATTATCCTTTATAACTACTTTTGCACAATCTAAGATTGTACAATTATAATTAATAAAACAATCTTTTCCTATATAAGTGTTGCTGCCATAATCAAGCATAAATCCTGTTTCAATAAAGCTATCTTCTCCTAATGCTCCCAAAATTGATTTTAAAATTTCTTTTCTTTCTTGTAATTTTGAATCATCTAAATGATTAAACTCCATCATTTTATTTCGAGCCAAGCGACGAAGTTGAACTAATTCTTCATCGGATGGATCATATAATTGATTGGCTAGCATTTTTTCTTTTTCGGTCATTTTAATCAATCCTTTCTAGTTTTATATGTTTACATTGTTTAAAAATAGTTAAGATTTCATCGAGAGATTCTTTTATATTTTCTTTTGCACAAGAAAAAAAGATCCATTCAATTATAATATTTTCATGATAATCAAACACACCATAACCACCTTCTAAAATATCATATAAAGCATCTAAATTACTTCCCATTTTAAAAGGTAAATCTTTTGTTAAA
This sequence comes from uncultured Bacillota bacterium, assembly GCA_905197115.1. Classification (GTDB taxonomy): domain Bacteria; phylum Bacillota_I; class Bacilli_A; order RFN20; family CAG-631; genus Caccosoma. The sequence continues at coordinate 39,007 of CAJJXN010000004.1, forward strand.
TTTTCTTGGATCTCTTTATAAAAAGAATGTAAATCAAACATCTTTTTCCCATTTAAAACAATTTTTTTCATATTCCATTCCTTTTTTATTTTCTATTTTAATTATATCAAAAATAAGTGCGATTAAAATAAAAAATGCACATTTTTGTGCATTTATTTGGATTGAAAAAGTTTGATAGAACGAATAACTGGTCGACTATTGGTTAAACTCTCTAAAGAAGATGAAATTTTTATGGTTTTATTTGTAGAAATCTCTTTTGTTATGGTGATCACATCATTTGATCCTTCATATAATTGATTTTCATCATTAATGGCTAAATTAAATTTTTCTTGATCTCCTTGTGACATACTCCATGAGTAAACTTTTAATTCGATCTTATTGATTTGAATTGTTTCATCCAATTCTAGTGTAATAAAACCATTGTTTTTACCGTTTAATTTAATACCTGCTTCTTTATGTCCTTGGGATACTTGAGATTTTTCTACACCTTTTTCAGAGGCAATTACAGAAACTAGATTCAAATTTGAATTTTGAGTTTGATTAACAAATAAGTTCGTTATATCTCCTTTTAAATCAATTCCTCTGTCAGGTAAAGAAGCATCATATTCACCTACTACACTTGAAAAATCAAAAGAAGCAATTTCATTTTCTTGAGGATGGATAGAAGTAGAAGTGCTACTTTGTATACCACTATTACTTATTGATGGACGTTGAGTTGTACTATTTGAATTTTTTTTGTTACTTGTACAAGATACACATCCAAAAAGAAGAAATAGTAATAATATAGATAAATTACTTTTTTTCATTTATTATACTCCTTTCACCTTTTATTATTTTCAATAATAACAATTTTATGAATAAATTTCTCATGAATCATTTATTGTAAAAATAAAAATAATAGTTGTAAAGTCCCAAAAATAGGAATATAATTACCTAATAATAGTTATTTTTCGGCTATTATGAAAAGACTCTAAAGAGGGGATAAAAAATGAAAAAAAAGGGAATTCTATTTTTTATACTACTATGTCTATTAACTGCTTGTAATAGTAAAAATTCTACAAGCAAACCAACTTTTTCTTCGCTTAATTCATCATCAAATGAGCCTATTACTTACACTGATTGGCCACAACACATTTTAGATGAAATCAAACAAAGTTGCAATGGCTTTTCCATTCCTTTTTTTGAAGCCGGATATTATGAATCCGAAATTAGTGTAACCGAAAGCGGTACTTTTACCATTATTCATTGTTATGATTTTTTAGAATTAGGCGCAGTGGAAAGATATACTCAAACCTTAATTAATGAAGATTATGAAATTGAAGACTATACTGAAGATTATGGTTGCTTTTTAGCTCAAAAGCATATTTCAACTTCTTCAACATCAATTATTCAATATAATACGCAAACTCGATATGGAATTACTTATTTTATGATTGCTACTTGCGTAAGTGGAACCACTCAAGCAGGAAATCAAACGAATCAGTGGCCAAGCGAAGTTGCAATGAATTTATTGCAAACGGATATTCCACATTTTGAAGCATCTTTATACATCTATTCTAGTTATTTAATGGGTGATGGATCTTTAGGTCTTTTAATTAGTTGCTATGATGATAATTTAAATGAAAATTGTGTTTCTATATATGAAGAGACTTTAATTTCAAACCAATTTAGCGTTTCAAATGGCTATGGTGTGAAAGGATCGTTGAATCTTATTTTCTATTATTCCGCATATGAAGGGGAACCAGCTTGTTTTGTTATTTTAGCTTACTTAAAAGAAGTTAAAAGAACCACTTGGCCACAAGAAGAAATTTTAAAAAATACAGGCCTTACTTTACCTGCATATCAACAAGAAAATATTTATTTTGAATTTAATTTTGTGACGGATCAAACTGAGACCTTTTATTGCATATGGATATGGGGCGCCAATGACCAATCCTTATCGACTTATCATGCTTTATTAATCAAAGAAGGATGGATAATTGATACAACCATTGATTGGGAAGATGGCTATGTCTTCCATGATATAGATAATACACACACCATTAAATGTGTATATTACCCAAAAGAATTAACGAATGAAGTAGAAGATTGTTTATTTATTATGATTCAATAAATTGGTTATTTATAGTCAAATTCGACTAATAAATATAAAAAAACAAAAGGGGGAAAAATTATGAAGAAATGGAAAGTTTTAAGTGGAATTACTTTAGCTATTGCCAGTTTAATGGTTGTAAGTTGTAGCAAGAACGCACAATCTTCATCCACATCTCAACCATCAACAACTACTACATCTAATAGTAGTGGAAATGGTGGTGGCACACAAGGAAGTGCTTTAGAAAAAGCTTTAGCTAAAGATTATTCCAATGCAACAATGGTCGTAGAAGTCGTATCTAGAGATTTGTTTGGCGATATCGCAGAAGAAGCATTTGTAGAAATCAATTTTGATGGCTACACTATTATTCAAACTTCTGATGATGGCGAAACCAATCAATATATGTACTATCACGACTATCAAGATGAAAGTTATTTATATTTTGAAGACAAATATGGTAATGGAGATGCATGGCTAAATTATGGTTATAAAGATTCTCCATTAGGAATTGAACACACTTATTTTACGACAAAGACACTCTCTAAATTAGATGCTAAAGATGCTTATTATTCTTTTGGTTCTTATTTAATTACTGATGAAGAGATTGTCAAAGATTTAGATTTAACGATGTTCTACTTTGCTTGGTTTAACACAATCGACTATGTATCCATTATGGTTCAAGATGATACAATCTATCGGATTATGGGACTTAGCGAAGGCGATGATGATGTATTTGTAAGAATCACATTTGGAAATGTAGGCACTACATCCTTCGCCGGAGCATTACCTCCTATTCCAGATGAAAGTAATGTTAAAACATATTATGAATGGAGTGGCACATCTCCAATAGTAGATGTCCCAATTGCCTCTTTAAATGTTGATTTTGTAGGTGATACAAATGGTACAATTGAACTTGAAGAAACCATTGAAATTAAAAGAACTTATTTACCAGAAAACGCAACTGATACAATTGTAAAATGGTATTCAAAAGATCCATCAATTGCATCCATTGGTTATTCTTTCACTTCTGGACAAGCTGTCGTAACAGGTATTTCTGCTGGTACAACTGAAGTATATGCTATAGCAAATAGTGGTGTCGAATCGAATCATTTAACGATTACAGTAAAACCTGTTGCAAGTTCTTCCTTAGATAATTGCTTATATGAATTCCGTTTTGATTCACTTAATGGTGACAATTCTGTCAATGTAGTTAACCAATTATCAAATGGAAAAACAGCTACGGCTAAAGCCAACAAAGCTTTAATGGCAAAAGGTAGTAGTGGAAACAATGATATTTATAGTGCAGAAGATAACTTATTTGTATTAAATCCATCTATTCAAGGTGGAGATATAGCGGGATCTTATATCGAATTTGATTTTGGTCTTCAACAAGTTTCTGGCATTTCTTTCCATTATGGATTACAATGGAGCTCCGATATAAGCAATTTGAATTTTATCAGTCAAGCTGAAATTCAAACTTCAGAAGATGGTGAAACTTGGGAAACAGCAGCCAATGTTTTAGATGAATTAAAAGCCAATCTATCAAGTAAAAATGCTAAGTTATTAGAAACTGAATTTGCTCCAACAACTCATGTTCGCTTCTTAATAAAGAGTAATATGATAGGTAGACAAATTCGAGTAGCTACGACTTTAATGAATTTCTATGCAAATAAAGATTGTCAAGAATTAGAACCACCTGTTGAAGAAATTAAAGTTACTTCAATCGCCATTGCTACACCTTCTAAAACAACTCTTTTCGTAGATGAAACTTTAGAATTAACTGCAACGATTCTTCCAGAAGATGCAACCAATAAGACCATTGTCTGGGAAAGTTCTAATCCAAGTGTTGCTAGTGTCAATCAACTTGGAGTAGTGAGTGCTTTAAGTGAAGGTACAACAACGATTTCAGCCAAAAATTTAGATGGAACAATTGTCTCTAATTTTATAGAACTCACTATTGTAAATAAAACAATCGAAATTCCTTCTAGTATGGTAGGTACTTGGAGTGGTGAAGATATTTATGGTTCTGTTTTAACAATTGTCATTACACAAGATGGCACATTAACGTTAGAAGGACAAACATTTAGCGTTACTGCATTTGAAGAAGTTTATAAAAAGTACACTTTTGCAAATGAAAATGATGAAGAAATCATTGTTTCAATGCCAAGTGGTTATACAAATCTTTTAAATGTTGAATGTTTCTTAGAAGAAATCTATATTTCAGCTTCACAAGATGATGGCACTGCATTTAAAAAAGTAGTTCCTGTAACAAGCGTTTCTATTTATGCAAGTAAAACAACATTAGATATTGATGACGTTGTAACTTTAACTGCTTCTACATATCCAAATGATGCAACAGAAGGCACCAAACTTACTTGGACTTCTTCTGACCCAAGTGTTGCTTCTATTACAAGCCAAGGCAAAGTCACTGCTTTAAAAGAAGGTACAACTCAAATTACTGCAACCTCTGCTAATGGCGTGGTTTCTAATACCATTGAAATCACTGTAAATGCTCCTATTACAGGTGGGGATGTTACTGATATTGCAGATATTGTAGGCACTTGGCAAAATTCTTATTATGATTATGATGTAGGTGCAGAAACTGTAACTCTTCTTATTAATGAAGATGGAACGGCTATCTTAAATGATGATTATAATTTTGAAAATGTAGAGTTAACTTTTGTAAATAAGGAAGACAATGTTTACAACTTTGTTGACAATAATGGCAATATTTTAATGTTTATGCTTGACGGCGAAGAAGCTTACTTGTATTATGGATATGATTATGTAGAATTCAATGGTAGTGTACCATATACAAGAGGGTAATGTATGAAAAGAAAAGTATTATCAGTTTTAGCAATTTGTAGTTTATTTTTATTAGGTGGATGTGGTCAACAAAGTAAAGATCAAAGTTCAACTAGTGAACCTTATGTTTTCACATCTATGTGGCCACAAGAAATAGCCGATGATATTGAAATGGTTTTAGGTTATGATATTCCATTTTATTCAAGTGCGATTTCTTATGAATCCCAAATTACAAAAGACGAGTTTGGAGATGATTTATTAGCGATTTATTGTACTTTATCAGAAGATGAAAAAGAATCGGCTGATGACATCTATTACAACATGTGTGAAGACGCAGGATATTATGTCAAAATAAATGAATCTTCTTATTTTGATCAAAGCACGATGACCACTTATTACTATACTTACGTTTCTGCTGATAAAGAAGTCACCAATAAATTAGGAATAGAACTTCAATTTTTAATTAGCGAGTATAAAGGAAAACCATGTTTAGGTATTTTTGGTTTCACCTATATTATTGCTCCAAAAGATGCTTGGCCAACAGATTTAGTTGTTTCCTTATTAGGATTTGACATTCCAAAAATTGAAAGAGAAGGATTGGAATACCAATCTACTCTTGAAATAGATTCTAATGGCGATGCTTTCGTTCATATTAAGATTAAAAATGCCACAGTTTCAGATGAAACCAGTTATGCAATGTTACTTGAATCTTTAGAATATGCTGTTTTTGGAGAAGATTATGAAGTTTATGGTTATATGTGTTTTGATGAAGCTTTTACCCATGCGATTCAATTTAAGTTTAATGAAGCTCTCGGAAATGAAATTGAAGTGTATATTTTCAAAATGACTCGCCCAAGCTAAAACTAAAACAATTTAAAAGGGAAATGTGAAATAACATTTCCCTTTTTATTATGTATTTGAAGTAATGCTTAAAACTTCCTCATTATTTTCTTCTAAAGAAGGAGCTTCTTCATGCAAAATTTCTTCAACTGGAATCGTTTCTTGTTGATTTGTTACATCATGGTTTACAACAGGCGTATTTTTTGGAATGGCACCTGATAAGTGAAGAGAAGCTTTTGCACATGCAGGACCAATTAATTCATATAAAATTGAAGAAGATAAAATAATTGTCGATAATAAACTTCCTAATTCTTCATTTAATAATCGTTGACCTAAAACCGCTAAACCAATTGCTACTCCTGCTTGAGGAATTAAAGCTAATCCTAAATTGTTACGAATTTTTTTCGGTTGTTTTGTAATTAAACATCCCAAATAAGCTCCTGCATATTTTCCTATAATACGAATAAAGAAATAAGCCACTCCAATAATTCCAACTTTTAACAAGATATCTAATTGTAAACTCATACCCGATAAAGAAAAGAATATAAGCATGATGGGTGGCGTAAAATTATCCATTTGATGAAATAAATATTTATCTTCAGTTAAATTAATGTAAAATGCACTAAAAAACATACAAGATAATAAAGGTGAAACAGACATAATTGAACAAATACCACTCAATCCAAGCAAAGCCATAATCACAATAATTAAGCGATTATCTTTGCTTCTTTTTGGTGTTAAAATTTTTCCAAGCAAGAAAGCAAAAGCAATTCCTAAAACAATCGCTAATATGTTTAACCCAATTGGTTTAAGTACATCTAAAATAGAAAAACCTTTTCCACTCGTGTTTGCAATCGCCGTTGCAATTCCAAAAGCTAATAAACATACAACATCATCTAAAGCAACAACTTGTAATAATGTATCTACAAATTCACCTTTTGCTTGATATTGTTTGATGGTCATCATTGTGGATGCAGGAGCAGTAGCTGAAGCAATCGCACCTAAAATTAAAGAAAACTTCCAACTTAAATTAAAGATAAAATGACTCGCAAAAGTAACTAATGCCATGGCTAATAAAGCTTCTAAAATCGTTATGATTACGATATTTTTCCCGGTTTTTTTTAATACTTCTTTTTTAAAAAACTTACCAATTCCAAATGCAATAAAACTTAAAGCTAAATCACTTACAAACCCCATGTGAGAAATGACATTCACAGGAACAAGTTTTAAAACACAAGGCCCAATGACTACACCACTTATAATATAACCCGTTACATTTGGCAAATGTAATAATTTTGTGATTCGTGTAAATAAAAAACCAGCAAGCAAAATGATACTTAAAGCAATTAAGATTTGCGTAGGCTCCGTCATATTTTTGTAGAAATCTGGCATTTGTATCACTCTCCCTCTTTCTTATTCAATAGCAAAAAAATTTAATTTCATTATTTTTCTATTGCAAAATGTTATTCTTTAAATGTCTTTTATTTTCTTCTTTTAATTTTATTATGACTATATTGATTTTATTCATAAAACATAGTAAAATCAAATTATAATTTATTAAGTAGTTATAAAAAAAATTTATAATGGAGGTTTTATCATGATTGATGCTAAAATTGAAACTTTATTAACTGTATGTGAACTAAAGAATTTTACTAAAACCGCTAAGAAATTAGCTCTTACACAACCCGCTGTCAGTCAGCACATTAAACAACTTGAAAAAGAATATGATATTAAGCTATTTAATCGGAGCGAAAATGGCATTGAACTCACTCAAGAGGGGCTAATTTTAGAAAAATATGCCCGAAGAATTAAAAGTTTAAACGAGAATTTAAAGCAAGAAATTATGGATGAGAAAACAAATATAAAACGTCTTATTATTGGAGTCACTCCTTCTGCAGAAAGCAATATTATTTCTTCTGTACTGGCCAAGTATTCTAGTTCAAAGCAAAACTTACATATAACAATAATTTCTGATACTATAAAAAATCTTTATGATAAATTAAAAAATTACGAGTTAGATTTAGCCGTTATTGATGGCAACGTACCTTCGAATTCTTTTAATTCTATCTTATTAGATACAGACAATTTGGTTTTAGCTGTTTCAAATGAAAATCCCTTATCCAAAAAACATGTAGTAACCTTAAAAGAGTTAAAAAAAGAAAAACTAATTTTGCGTTCCATTCATTCTGGTACGCGAGAACTTTTTGAAAAGCACTTAGATTCTAACAATGAATCCATTCATTCTTTTGATATTATCTTAGAAGTAGATAATATTGCGCTAATTAAAAATCTTGTACGAAATAATTATGGCGTTTCAATTTTAGCGAAGAGCACTTGTGATTATGATGTCAGTCGTGATCATTTTAAAGTCATTCCGATTGAAAACTTAAGCATGATTCGAGAATTAAATATCATTTATCATAAAGATTTTTCACACGTTGAAATTTTAGACGATATCGTTCAAATATATAATGATTCCAAAAAGGAAAAATAGAGGTGATTTTATGAATGTTTTAATTGCTTCAGATAAGTTTAAAGGAAGTCTTACTGCACTACAAGTTTGTACAATCATTCAAAAAGAATTAATGAGTCTTCATCCTCAATGGAAAATAACAACTTGTCCTTTAGCTGATGGTGGAGAGGGAAGTTTAGATTGTTTTGTAAATGCCACACATGCCAAACCAATTAAAGGCACTTTTACCAATGCAAATTTTGAGCTAATGGAAACAGATTATGCTATTTTAAATGACATTGCTTTTATTGAATTGGCGAAAACGGCTGGGTTAGTGCAAACAAAAGTTAAAAACCCATTAAAAACAACAACATATGGCGTAGGAGAACAAATTAAAGATGCTCTTACACATAATGTGAAAACCATTTATATTGCTATCGGAGGCTCTTCAACCAATGATGCAGGATGTGGCATGGCTGCTGCTTTAGGCTATCAATTTATTAATTTTGATAATCAAGTATTTATTCCTACAGGTGAAAACATTGATACAATTAAAACAATCATTCCACCTACTTCACCTATCAATGCACGTTTTATTATCTTATGTGATGTTGCTAATCCCTTATATGGTCAACAAGGTGCCGCTTATGTTTATGCAAAACAAAAAGGAGCAAATGATGAACAAATCCAAATTTTAGATAATAATTTAAAATATTTTAACCAACTCGCTTTAAAAAAAGGCTATGATTTTCAAAAAATTGCAGGAAGCGGTGCAGCTGGAGGATTTGGAGCAGGTTCCATTTATTTTTTAAATGCAACACTTCAAAGTGGTGCCAAAACTTTCTTTGATTTATGCAATTTAAAACAAAAAATACAACATTCTGATTTAATCATAAGTGGCGAAGGAAAAATTGATTCTCAATCCTTACAAGGCAAATTAGTTCATGAACTCTATAAACATTGTAACAATAAATCTTTTATGGCAGTATGTGGTTGTAG
>CAJJXN010000005.1 GCA_905197115.1 uncultured Bacillota bacterium
AAAGAACATTTTAAATTAATAAATTAAAGAAAATATATTTGAATACTTGACAAAATATTCAAATGATAGTAAGATAAGCATGTGAGGTGAGCAAAATGGATGCCAAAATGATAAAAAATGCGATTCCAAAGGATGATGAAATTGAAGATGTATCCTTTTTATTCAAAATATTAGGCGATCCAACACGTTCTAAAATTTTATTTATATTAGAAAAAGGTCCTTTATGTGTAAATGAAATTTGTGAATGTATTGAAATGACTCCTTCAGCTGTTTCACATCAACTCCGAACTTTAAAACAAGCGAAGTTAGTAAAAAGCAAAAAGAGTGGAAAAGAAGTTTTCTATTCTTTAGATGATGAACATGTTTCAGAAATATTTAATTGTGCGTTAGTACATATCAGAGAATGATATGTACTAAAAAAATATAAAATATTTGAATAATTGCTCAATAATTCAATATATTATAATAAGGAGAGGTAAATATGAAAAAGTATTTTAAAATTGAAGTGGATTGTGCTATTTGTGCTCAAAAGATTGAAGAAGCAATCAAAAAGATAACCGATGTTAAAGATTGTGTCATTAATTTTATGACCCAAAAAATGATGATCGAAATGGAAGATTCTATTTTTGATGTGACGATGAAAAAAGTAATTAAAGTAGCTAAAAAAGTAGAACCTGATTTTGAAATTGAATGGAATTAAAAAGAGGAAAAATTTTATGTCAAAGAAATTAAAAAAGAATTTAACTCGAATTATTATTTCTTTAATCTTGTTTTTTAGTGTTTTTATTGTGGATAAAGTAATTGATTTATCTTCTATTATGAAAGGTTCAAATATCGCGTGGATTTTACCATTTTCTTTATATTTTTTCATTTATTTAATAATTGGTTATGACGTTTTATTAAAAGCAATCAAAAATATAATTCGTGGTAGTGTTTTAGATGAAAATTTCTTAATGTGCATCGCTACAATTGGTGCCTTTGCCCTTTTAGAATATCCAGAGGCAGTAGCCGTCTTACTATTTTATCAAATTGGCGAATGGTTTCAAAGTTATGCTGTAGGAAAAAGCCGAAAATCAATTGCTAGTTTAATGGATATTCGCCCCGATTATGCAAATTTAAAAGTTAATGAAGAAAATATACAAGTAGTAGATCCAAGCGAAGTTCACATAAATGACATTATTTTAGTTAAACCTGGAGAAAAAATACCATTAGATGGAAAAATCATAAAGGGAACTTCTACGTTAGATACGAAAGCTTTAACGGGAGAATCACTACCTTTAGAAGTTGTAGAAGGCGATGAAGTGATAAGTGGTACAATTAACTTAAATGGAACAATAGAAGTGTTCGTAAAGAAAGAATTTCACAATTCTACCGTTTCAAAAATTTTAGAATTAGTAGAAAATGCTTCTAGTCAAAAGTCAAAATCTGAAAACTTTATATCGAAATTTGCCAAATATTATACACCGATTGTTGTTATTTTAGCTTTACTTGTAGCAATATTGGGAGGAGCAATTAGTAATGACTGGGCTATATGGATTCAAAGAGCGCTTAATTTCTTAGTGGTATCTTGCCCTTGTGCGTTAGTCATTTCTATTCCTTTAACATTTTTTGCTGGAATTGGCAAAGCATCTAAAAAAGGGATTTTAATAAAAGGCTCTTCTTATTTAGAAAAATTAAATCATGCCAATCTATTTGTTTTTGATAAGACAGGAACATTAACAAAAGGTAATTTTGCTGTTAGTGATGTTTCACCAATGAATCAACAAGAAGAAATTTTAAGATTAGCTTGTATTGCAGAAAAAAATTCAAATCATCCAATTGCAAAGTCTATTCAAGTAGCTTATGGAAAAGAAATTAAAGAAAATTATGAAGTAAAAGATATTACGGGAAAAGGAATTTTAGCTTCTTTAAACGAAGATATGATATTATGTGGAAACGAAAAATTGATGCAAGAATATCATATTGATTACAAAGAAAATCAGCATGTAGGAACGATTATTTATGTCGCTAGAAACAGTCAATTTATTGGTTCAATTGTCATCTCAGATGAAATCAAAACGGAAGCCAAAGAAATGATTGCTTATTTAAATTCAATTAAAGCAAAGACAATTATGTTAACTGGAGATAATGAAAAAATAGCTTCATATGTTGCAAATGAATTAAAAATCAGTGACTATCATTGCTCACTTTTACCTCAAGATAAAGTAGAAAAAGTAAATGCGTTATTAAATCATAAAAATGAAAAAGATGTGCTTTGCTTTGTAGGAGATGGTATTAATGATGCTCCTGTCTTGATGCAATCTGATATTGGAATTTCAATGGGAAATGTGGGAAGTGATGCAGCCATAGAAGCAAGCGATATCGTTTTAATGAATGACCATTTAGATTTAATTCGTGTTGCGAAAAAACTATCTTTAAAAACTATTACCATCGTATATGAAAACATTTATTTTGCGATTGGAATTAAAATTTTGATTTTACTTCTTTCTATTTTTGGATTTGCGAATATGTGGTTAGCCATTTTTGCGGATGTTGGCGTATCTGTCTTATGTATTTTAAACGCTATGCGAGTTAATGTAAAAGATAAAATGAACTGATTTTTTTCACGAAAAATCAGTTTTTTTATGAAAACACGTATGTTATAATGAAAAAAAGGAGCGATTCAATATGGCAACATCTCTTGATTATATTCAGTTTGTCTGTGAACAATTACACACACCCTTTCCAGTTTATTATAAAAAAATGTTTGGTGAATATATGATTTATGTAAATGACAAACCCATTTTATTAGTTTGTGATAACACCGTCTATGTAAAAAAATTAGAAGTATTAAAAGATATAATGAATAATAGTGCGTGTGGAATCCCTTATAAAGGAGCTAAAGAACATTATATTTTAGATGTAGAAGAGGTGGAATTGACTTCAAAAGTAATTGAACTTTTAGAAAAAAATACAATTCAAAAAAAGAGGAAAACAAAATGAAAAAAGATTTGAAATTAGGAATTTTAGTTGTAATGGGAGTTAGTTTTTTTGGCGCTATCATTAGTTTTTTTAATGGCATAGTAAGTCTTTTTCAATATCATAAGGACTTATTGATAATAAGTGAAGACGCTTATTTAAGAACAATTAAGTTATGTCAAAAATACTTATGGATTGGAATGATTTTAATTACACTCATTTTTGTTTTATCGATTTATAGTTTTTTTAAAAAATCTGAGAATTTTGATTATATTGACATTGGATTAAGTTTATTGAGTATTTTATTAGTCATTATTTTTTATGATCATGCAATGAAAGGATTTAAAGCATATAGCAGTTTTCCTAAAAATGACTATCTTATTTTTGAGGGAGCATGGATTGTTTTAATTAATTATGTTGTGCCAGTCTTTATATTTAGTGTTTTAAAACTCTTTTATCATAAATTGACAAATGATGAAGCAAAAACATTACTTGGAGAAGAAAAAGAAGTTAAAACAAATATAGTTGAACACGACCAAGAAAACAATATATATTAATATAAAAGAGAGGGGATAAAACATGGAAAAAAATATGAAAAAGAATTTATTTATAGTCGTTTCTGTTTTGATGGCAATTAGTTTGTTTTTTGTTATTATGAATTTCGTAAATATCGTAGTTGGTGCGTTTCAGTTTAGTTTAAATTTTGGTTCTACCAAAATAGATGAAGTAAACAGGTTAGCTGCAATATTTTTATGGATAGGAATTATACTTATTACAGCCAATTTGATTATCGCTATTGTGTATTACTTTAAAAAAAGAAAAACATATGCTTTTATTAATTTAGGATTAAGCATAGGAAGTATTGTTTATGTAATCGTTTATTATATTTATACCTCTATAAAATATAAAGTGGATTTTGAATATTCTAATAATTATTATATTGATGATTATTCAACGATTTCAACAGTCATTTCATTATTATTATCGTATGCGATACCAGTTATCTTGTTGTCTGTTGCGATATTTGCTTTCCATCAATTAACAAAAGATAAACCACAAGAAATAAAAGAAGCAGAATAACTTTTATAAAATGTAGATAAAAATGTCTACATTTTTATTTTCTACAAGAAAGAAAAATTGATATAATATATGTACTTTAAAGGAGGTAATAAAGATGAATAAAAATAAAGGTGGAATTATTTTGATTATTTTTGTATTCATAAGTGTTATTATTGCTTTATTATCTTCTTTTTTAATGCCTGCTTCAAATAGATGGATTCCTTTTTTCATTTTAAGTTCTTTGTATTGTTTAATTGCAATTATTGGTCTAGTCATTATAAAAATGAATCAGTCAAAATTAATAAAACAATTTAGTTCTTATATTCAAATAACTTTTAAATTTAAACCCATCAAACAAGTAATGAAAGAATTAATCGCTCAAAAGGTTATAAATAATAAAGATGAATTTATAGTTGAAAGTGAAAAAGAAAAAGAATTTATTTCATTTGAAGGTTGTGAAATTGCCTTTTTCCCACAAATAAAAAGAAACCATTTGTATTTAAAAATAATTATAATAGACACCGTTACTCCTAAAAATGGAATTGTTTATAATTTAGATAATAACTTTTATAATTTTTTAAATGAAAATAAAAATTTATTAAAAAATCAAGAATTATTCGACTATTTTCAATCAAACACAATTCATTTTTTAAAATTGTTAATAAAATACAATTCTCATTTACAAAAAATCTCTACGTTAATAAAAGAGGGGAAAGTATGAAATATTATTCTTGGAACCCATGGCATGGTTGTAAAAAAATAAGTATAGGTTGTAAAAATTGTTTTGTTTGTTATTTTGATAAAAAAAGAGAAAAAAATTTTCAACAAATATATAAAGTGAAAACAAAGTTTACATATCCAATACAAAAAAATAGAAGTGGTGATTATAAAATTCCATCGAATGTTCAAGTTGGCACGTGTTTTACATCTGATTTTTTTATTGAAGAGGCAGATTGTTTTAGAAGTGAAGCTTGGGAAATGATAAAAAGAAGAAAAGATGTCGAATTTTTAATACCCACTAAACGAATTGATCGATTCTTAAAATGTATTCCAAGTGATTGGAATGAGGGTTATGATCATGTTTTTATTTGTGTTTCTGTTGAAAATCAAAGGATGGCCGATTATCGAATTCCTATTTTACTTTCTTTACCTATTAAGAAAAAAGGCTTGTTTTTAGCACCCTTACTTGAAGAAGTCGATATATCTTCCTATTTAAAAACACATTTAATTGATTATGTCAGTGTTGGTGGAGAAAGTTATAAAAATGCGCGAGAGTGTCATTTTGAATGGGTAGAAAAAATAAAAAAACAATGCGATGAATACAATGTGAAATTCGATTTTCATCAAACAGGATCTAATTTTGTGAAAGATGGAAAATATTATAAAATTCCTCATTATAAAGAATATTCACAAGCCAAAAAAGCATTCTTAACCACAAAAGAGAAAAAAGATTAGTATGTTTAGAAGTTAAGTGTGGTATAATAACAATAGAAAATCTAAATGGAGGGGAAATATATGGGAAACTCTAGAGGAGTTCTTCGTCTTATCAATCAGTTTACAAGTATGAGTGCAAGATATAAAAGAATAAAAGAAAATGAAAATAAAAGACCGAAAAGTTTCTTTTTTGCAATGTCTTGTATAATTTATTCTATTTTTGCGGCTGCTTTAGTTTTTGGTGGCATTTGGCTTTTAAAAAATTTTGATGAGACAGCTTTAGTTTTATTTTTTATCATTTTTGGTGTAGCTTTGCTTTTATGTGGAGCTATCATGTTAGTTTGGTCCATTATTGCATTAATTTATCAATTTTGCTTAAACCGAAACTTTTTTTCCTGGTTTGCTTTGATTGTTTTCATTGCTTCTATTGGCATATCGTTATATGGTATTTTACAATTAAAACTTTAAAGACGCACAATGCGTCTTTTTTTTAAAACTTAAACCTGTTGACAAATCAACAAGTTAATGTTATAGTACTCAATGTTTGCAAGAAAGAAGGATATTATGGAAAATCGTTTTGAAAAATTTACGACTTCAATTTTAAAAATAAGTCGTGGAATATTAAAGATAAAATCTTTTGAAATGGAAAAGTATGGGTTAAAACCGGTTCATGCGATTTGTATTTATTATTTAAATGTAAACGAAAATGGAATGTCACAAGCACAACTTATTAAAATGTGTGAAGAAGATAAAGGATTAATCAGCCGTGCTTTAACGACCTTAGAAGAAAAAGAAATGGTTCGAAGTTCTCAACAAAGAAACATAAAAAAATATAATTCAATTCTTACTCTAACAAATAAAGGTAAAGAAATAGCCAAAGAGATTAATAAAATTATTACCATGATTTTTGAAGAAGTTGGTAAAGAATTAACAACAGATGAAAAAGAAGTTTTTTATCAATGTTTAAATAAGATTTCTACTAATATGGATATTTATTTAAAACAATATGAAAAGAGGGAAACTAAATGAGTTCTTTAATTCGCATTTTAACAGACTCATCTTGTGATTTTACATCGCAAGATTATGAAAAATTAAATATTGAATATATTGATTTAAAAGTTTCTATCCACAATAAAGAATACACTCAAAAAGAATTAAATTCGAAAGATTTTTATAAATTATTAGAAACTTGTAAAGAATTGCCAAAAACTTCTCAGCCTTCTTTACAAGAATTTGTTACAATTTTTGAAGATGTAAAAAGAAAAAAAGAAACAATGATTGTAATTTTAATTAGCTCGGAACTATCAGGAACTTATCAAGCAGCGAAGTTAGCCAAAGAAAGTGTAGGATATGATGCTATTTACATAATTGATTCAAAAACAACAGTGGGAGCATTACAAATTTTATTGTATGAAAGCGTAAAGTTAAGAAATAATGGAGTCGATGCGCAAAAAATTGTGGAAACAATTGAAAAATTAAAAGAAAAAATTGTCTTGTATGCCATTGTTGATACATTGAAATATTTAAAAATGGGAGGAAGACTTTCAGCATCTTCAGCTATGATTGGAGAAATTTTAAAAATTAAACCTTTAATTACTATTGATGGAAAGGTTAAAACAATAGCAAAAGGGATTGGTTTAAAACATGCTTCTGAAAAAATTGAAAATCATATAAAACAAATCCCAATTGATTATGATTATCCCATTATTTTAGGTTATTCAGCTCAAACAAGAGCTTTAAATATTTTAAAAGAAAAAATCCAACCATTAATTGAAAATCAACAAGTTCATATATTTTCTTTAGGACCTGTAGTAGGAACTCATATTGGACCAAATGCGTGTGCCATCATATATGTAAAAAAATAAAAAAGAGCAATTAAATATTGCTCTTTTTCTTTACATTTCAAATTGAGTTTCAATCGCTTTGTTTTCAATTACCGATTTTTTAGCATCAATAATTCGTTGGTTTTTACTTCCACGAAAATCAATATCTAAATCTCTTAATTCTAAAACAAAAGGTCCATCAATTAAGTAATCAATATAAGAAAGAAATTCTAAAATTTGTGGGTTTTCAGTGTGCCCTTTTTTTAATAGCTCTTCAATCGTAAATCCGGTATAAGTAATAACATCATAGTTAGGATTCGCTTTTTTAAGTTGTTTTATTAATTCGAGGCATTCATTTACTTGACAAAAAGGTTCTCCTCCTGTAAGGGTGATGCCATCTAACAATGGATTTGCAACCATTTTATCGACAATAGTTTGAATTTCAATTTCTTTTCCTGCATCAAAATCATGCGTTTGAGGATTATGACACCCTTTACAATGATGAGGGCATCCTTGTGTAAATAAACTAAAACGAATGCCAGGACCATCGACGTAAGATTCCAATATATAATTATTAATCTTAATTTTCATTATCTAATCCAGTGTGTTTCACACGATACTCTACTTCTTGACGTTTTGCATTGTTAAAACGGTCTAAAGTTCCAACTAAATATCCTGTAATACGACGAATTCTTTCAAATTTAATGCCATTTTCTGTACGATGACATTTAGGACATTCATTATTAATAATTCCATTATAGCCGCATACTGGGTCACGATCTACAGGGTGATTAACACTTCCATAACCAATCCCTTTTTCTTTCATATGACGGATAATTTTTTCGAAAGCTTTTGGGTTTTTTGCAATATCACCATCAACTTCTACATAAGAAATATGACCTGCGTTTGTTAATGCATGGTATGGAGCTTCACGATTGATTTTTTCAAAAGCACTAATAGGATAATATACAGGTACATGGAATGAATTTGTGTAGAAATCTTTATCTGTTACACCTTCAATAATACCAAATTTTTGTTTATCAATTTGAATAAATCTGCCTGATAAACCTTCTGCAGGAGTAGCAAGTAAAGAGAAGTTTAAATGATATTTATCTGATGCATCATCACATCTTTTTCTCATATGAGTAATAATTTTAATACCCATTTCTTGTGCTTCTTTACTTTCACCATGATGATGTCCAGTAAGAACTTTTAATGCTTCAGCAAGGCCAATAAAGCCAATAGATAATGTACCATGTTTGATGATTTCAGAAACTTCATCATCATATTTTAAATTTTCACTGCCTAGCCATACGCCTTGTCCCATTAAGAATGGGAAATTATATACTTTTTTCTTTGATTGAATATAAAATCTTTCAAGTAATTGATCAATAACTAAATCGATTAAACGATCAATTTCTTTAATAAAAGCAGAATATTTTCTTGTTTTTAAAGCCGCTCTTGGTAAGTTAATGGAAGTAAAACTTAAGTTTCCACGACCTGTAACGATTTCATTACTAGGATCATAAGTGTTACCAATTACACGGGTACGACATCCCATATAAGCGATTTCAGTATTGTAGTCGCCTTCTTTATAATATTGTAAGTTAAACGGAGCATCAATAAAAGAAAAATTAGGGAATAAACGTTTTCCAGAAACTACTAATGATTTTTTAAATAAATCATAGTTTTTATCTTGCGGATTATAATTGATACCTTCTTTAATTTTAAAGATTTGAATTGGGAAAATAGGTGTTTCACCATCTCCTAAACCAGCTTCTGTGGCATCTAATAAACAATCCATTACCATACGACCTTCTTCACTCGTATCAGTTCCATAGTTAATTGAACTAAATGGCACTTGTGCACCTGCACGTGAATGCATTGTATTTAAATTACAAAGTAAAGCTTCCATAGCTTGATAAGTCGCTCTTCTTGTTTCGTTATAACTTGTTTTGACTGTTTCATTCATAACTTTTTGAAGTGTTGTATCATCTAAAGCAAATTCTTCTTTTACTTTATTTGAAACAAGTTGATCGATGTCAGGTCTTACCATCGCAATTTTAAGATTGTTTTCTTCTTCTACTTTTTCAACTAAAGATTGAACTTTATTTGTTACATCTAAGCCTAAAACAAATTCAATTAATTTTGCTAAATTCGCAATATATAACTTACGATATGTTTTACGTACACCTAAAGCCATTGAATAATCAAAGTTTGGAACGCTTTGACCACCATGTTGGTCATTTTGGTTAGCCTGAATTGCAATACATGCTAGAGCACTATAACTACGAATATCATTTGGTTCTCTTAAAAAACCATTTCCAGTTGAAAAACCATTTTTAAATAATTTGATTAAATCGATTTGACAACATGTCATCGTTAGTGAGTAAAAGTCTAAGTCATGAATATGAATTTCGCCTTCTTGATGGGCTTTTGCAAAACGAGGTTCAACTAAATAGTTTAAATAAAAACTTTTGGCAGATTCACTACCATATTTAAGCATGGTTCCCATTGCAGTATCGCCATTAATATTTGCGTTTTCTCTTTTTGCATCGTTTTCTTTTGAAGGTTTAAATGTAATATCTCTTAAAGTTTGCATTAAACGACTATTAGTTTCACGAATGCGTGTTCTTTCAGCACGATATAAGATATAAGCTTTAGCAATATCACTACATTCTTGATGAATTAATGTTTTTTCAATAATATCTTGAACTTGTTCTACTGTTGGAACTGTCTTTTTGAATTGTTTATTAATTTCTTTAACAGAAGCATTGTATGCTTTTTGAATTAATTCTTCGTCATGCACTTGACAAGCATCTGCCGCTTTTTTAATCGCAACATAAATCTTTTCAGGATTAAATATTACTTTTCTACCATCTCGTTTTTGAATTTTTTGTACCATTTTTGCTCCTCCTCTTTCTACAACTTTGCATCATTTTTAGTGTATAAAAAAACAACTCAATATTATATCAATATAAGTTATTTCAAACTCAAGTAACACCATTATAAAAGACGTGAAATGCTTTTTCAATATTGTATTTTGCGTAATTTTTTGTTCAATAAAAAATTGAAAAAAACAAAAAAATAAAATACATCAAAAAAACCTTAAAACGTCGTGTTTTATGATTTTTTTATTCTGTTTTGAACAAAATCATCAAAAAGCATTTTAACTTTTATTGTTCTTTTTTTCACGAATTATTTTTTGTAATGTCTTTTTGCCTAAATCAAATTCAATACCAAGAATATGATAAAACGTGAAGGAGTGAAAACAATGAACAATAAAAATTATGTTGTCAATTCTTCCAAAGATATGTTCTATGATGCAAATGAAGGTTTCATTAAAGGAAATATGCAAAAATCCATCTATGATCAATACAAAAACTATACTCCTGTGGAACCAAAAGTAAAAAATGAAAAAGAAGCTTTGTTATTATTTATTCAAAAATGTGGATTAGCAGCCCATGATATGGTGCTTTATTTAGATACACACCCTAATGCCAAAGATGCATTAGATTTACATGAATATTATACAAAACAATATAAAGATGCACTAGATAGATATCAAGAAAAATATGGTCCTTTATCAGTAAGTGATACTCATTTAACAAAAGTACCTTTTGAATGGGTAAGCTCACCTTGGCCATGGGAGGGATAATTTATGTGGAAATATAATAAATATTTACAATATCCAATTCATATTAAAAAGAAAGATTTAAAAATGGCAAAATATATGATTACTCAATATGGTGGACCTTATGGAGAACTTGGCGCAGCATTACGATACTTAAATCAACGTTATACGATGCCAGATGATTTAGGAAAGGCAACTTTAACCGATATAGCAACTGAAGAATTTGGTCATGTTGAAATGATTTCAACTATGATTTATCAATTAATGCAAGGAGCAACCGTTGAAGAATTAGAAAAAGAAGGCTTAGGTAAGAACTATGCCCAACATGGAATGGCTTTATTCCCAAGTGATGTATTTGGAGTGCCATTTTCTACTGCGGGCTTTGGAGCAACCAGTGATCCATTAGCTGATATCGCAGATGATATGGCGGCTGAACAAAAAGCTAGAGCAACGTATGAACATCTTATTAATTTGACAACGGATCCTGATGTAATTCAACCATTACTCTTTTTAAGACAAAGAGAAGTGGTACATTACCAACGTTTTAAAGATTTATATGAACGTTATTCTAAAATGCTAAATAAAAAAGTTTAATAAGATATAAAGAGCAAAAAAAGCAATATACATAGAAATAAATAAAGTTCTTTATATGAATTTAAAAACAGGACTTGAATTCATTTCAAATCCTGTCTTTTTGCTTATAAAAACTTTTCTTAATTAAGTAAGAATTTAGACATTGTCTAATTTTTTAACAATTCATGGATAAAATGTTTTTGGTTTTTTATTCTACATCTCCCATTAACCAATCTAAAGCATTGATTCTTCTTATTCCATCATAATCGGCTTCAGGATCTTCATCTAAAGTTAAAATAAATTTAGGATAATGGTCATTAATACTTTGCAAAGGTCTTAACTCTCTAGCTAATGTTTTTTCATCTCTAACTGTTGCTGCCACTTGGAAATATGTAATCTTTTTTTCGTTCATTGCAACAAAATCGATTTCAGTTTCACCTATTTTGCCGATAAATACTTCATATCCCCTACGAAGTAGTTCAAGATAAATAACGTTTTCTAAAATATGTCCAATATCTGTTGAACGAGTTCCTAAAAGCATATAACGTATACCGATATCTACGGCATAATATTTTTCGAGAGTTCTCAAAAGTTGCTTTCCTTTTATATTATATCGATCAGCACGATAAAGGATAAAACTTTCAGTTAAGCCAGTAATAAATTTTTCTACTGTTTTAACATCAATTTTCCTTCCAGCGCTTGTCATTGTATCGGCTATCTTTTTTGTAGAAAGAATATTACCGATATTATCAAACATAAATCTTGTCACACTTTCAAGCATTGCAATATCTACAATTTTTTTTCTTGAAGCTATATCTTTTACTACAATCGTATTATAAATGCTATCTAGATATGATTTTATCTCTTTTGGATATTCTCTAAGTTCTAATGTGTAAGGAAAAGAACTATTTTGGATATAATCAATATATTTTCTTGAAAGTTCTTTTTTATCACCTGTGGTTAAAACGTATTCTTTAAAAGAAAGTGGTAACATTGAAATTTCAATGTATCTTCCTGAAATAAGTGTAGCTAACTCACTAGAAAGCATATAAGCATTAGAACCAGTTATATAAATATCTATATTCTTTTTTATATAAAAACTATCAATAATTCTAGGAAAATCTTCTACATGTTGAATTTCATCAAGAAAAATATAAGTTTTTTTAGTTTCATCTATTCTTTCTTTAATATAAGCATAGAGTTTAGATGGTTCTCTTAAATCAAAAAAATCATAATCTTCAAAATTAATGGATATTATATTTTTGTTATCAATTCCATTTTTAAGTAAATAGTTTTTAAATATTTCCATTAAAGTTGATTTGCCACATCTTCTAACGCCAGTAATTATTTTTATTAAGTGTTTATCTTTTAAAGCAATTAACTTATTTAAATACTGATCTCTTTCAATAATCATAAAAAAACCTCCTTTAGTACTTATATTGTATCCAAAAACTTTTTGTTTTGTCAATGTTTTTGGAATTAAATCCAAAAACTTTGTGGTTTTTTGGCTCTTTTAGAATTGTCAGTTTAGAAAAAAAGCGAAAAAACCTTTTTACTAGAATTTGTCATCTTATATATACATCAGAAATTTTTATATGTGAAAGATTGAATTTTTGATTTTTCTAAAAAAACGTTATATAATACTTTTTGCCAATTTTAGGAGGAGACAAAAATGAAAATCAAAAAGTTAATCATGAGTATAGTAGGGATTTTTGCTATCTTAATGGGATTTATAAGTATTGCACCATCAACTATGTCATTTGATGATCATGATTATAATGCGAAAAATGCATTAGAACATCTTCAAGTCATTGCTGATAAACCTCATTCTGTTAAGCATTATGAAGCTCATGAAGAGGTCAGACAATATTTAATACAAACTTCCAAACAATATGTAGGAGAAGAAAATGTTGAAGAACGTAATTATTTAACACCAAGTAATCAAAATCCAACTGAAAATATTGTTTATGTAGGAGAAGATATTGTTAAAGAAAACAATATAGATTGTGAATATGATATTCGAAATGTATTAGTAACTTTGCCAGGAGAATCAAAAACAGGAATTTTGTTAGTAGCTCATTATGATTCAAGAGGAAATATAGTGCGTTATGGGGAACTTGCTAAATCATATGGTGCTGGAGATGATGGTTATGGTGTAGTTACTTTATTAGAACTTATGCGTTATTTTTCTATTAAAAAGCAAGAATTAAAAAATAGTATTTATTTCTTATTTACAGATGCAGAAGAAACAACGATGTATGGTTCATTCTTAGAAGCTAGAAATAAAGAGTTAATGGATAAAGTAAACTTTGTCATTAATGTGGAATCAAGAGGAATGAATGGCGCAGTTTATATGTTTGAGACTTCTAAGAAAAATAATAAAGTCATTGAATTATACAATAAAGCAATTGATCCTGTTTCTTATTCGATTGCCCCTGCAGTTTATTCGGTGATGACAAATTATACTGATTTTACAAGTTTTTTAGAAGTGGGAAAAGCAGGTTTAAATTTTTCAACTTTAAATGATATTAATGACTATCATGTTCCAAGTGATCAATATATGAATGTAAATACAGCTTCTTTACAACATTATGGTAGACAAATATTACCAATTGTTCACGAATATGTTACGCATGCAAAATATGCCCATATGGATTACTTTGAAGCCAATCATGATGCTGTATTCTTTAATTTCTTGCCAGGAATATTTGTATCATATAGTTCGATTTTGGCCATTGTGTTCGCTTTTATTTGTTTAATAGCGATGATTACAATGATTGTACTAAAATGTATAAAAAAAGAATTTTCTTTTAAGAAATTTGGAATTTCAATTGGAATGGTATTAGGTGGGTTAATTGTATCTTTGTTAGTTGGATATGTGATTTCTTTAATTGTAGCACGTCTTGGCGGGTATCCATGGAGTTTAGTTAATGTGCGTTCTCGTCATAGTAATTTAATTTTAGCAGGAACCATCATTGGTGTATTTGCTATTTTATACTTATTGACGAAAAAATATATCAAAAAAGAAAATCAAGAATATATATTAATTGCAAGTGTAGTTGTTCAAAGCGTTTTAGGATTCGTTGTATCCTTGGTGTTATCTGGAGCTTCTTTCTTATTTGCAATACCTACTTTATTAGGCATAATCTATTTATCTTTAAAATGGTATGCAAAACCAAAATTAGGATATCAAATTGTATGTTATTTATCTTTATTTGTTTTAGTTTGTATTTTTGCACCATTAATTGCTTCTTTACAATTTGCTTTAAGTATTGGTGGTTTAGCTGCTTTGGTTGTACTTGCTTATTTACCTTATTCTACTTTATTACCAATGATTCAAGAAGAATTGTTATAAATAGTACAAAAAAAATCACAAGATTTAAACCTTGTGATTTTTTTCATTTATTTTGTTTCTTGATTTTGGGAATCTTCGACGACAATTTCTTCTTTTTCTTCCTCTTTTATTTCTCCACCATTTAATTCGTGAGAACGTTTGAATGCAAATTTAACAAGTACTGGACCAATTAATTCAAAAATGAAGATACCGGCCAATACAACTGTTTGAATGAAAATCCCTTCTGTTTTAGGAAAAGTACTTACACAGGCAAGTACCATACCAATGGCAACACCACCTTGAGGAAGTAAAGCTAAGCCTAAATAATTTTGAACATTTTTAGGTGCTTTTGATAATTTAGCACCAATAAATGCTCCAAAGAATTTACCAATTGCACGACCAATTACATAAATAATTCCAACGATTCCAGCTTTGATTAAGACTTCTAAATGTAATTCTGCACCTGCCAAAGTGAAGAAAGCAATCATAAGAGGAGGTACAAATTTGTCCACTGTTTTTTGTTGTGTTTTAAAGGTATCTTTATTTACAAAGTTTGTAAACACTGCACCCGCAACCATGGGTGTTAAAATAGGAGAAAGACCAAAGAAGTGAGCACCAGTTACACTTAAGAAAACAACACAAATGGCAACAGATAAATAAGCATCATTTCTTTCGTGTTTTTCATAACGTGTAAAAATAAACTTATTGGCTAAAACAATAATAAATCCAAGCGCAGCACCTAAAAGAATTGACAAACCTAACTCTTTTAAAGGATTAAGCAAAGCCGTCGTAACATTAATTTTTCCATTTGCTTCCAATAAAGCAGTTGCTACTGATAAACAAATTCCAAAAATAATGATTCCAACACCATCATCCAATCCAGTTACAGGTACAAGCGTGTCAGCCACTTCCCCTTTTACTTTATATCTTTTAATAATCATCATAATGGGAGCAGGAGCGGTTGCACAAGCAATTGCCCCTAAAGTTAATGCCATCCACAAAGGTTGTTTAAAGATAATTAATAATAAGAAGACAACAAGGACAGTCATTAAAGCTTGCACCATCGTAATGATTAAAATTTGCTTACCTGATTTTTTGTATTTTGGTAACCAAAGTTCAATTCCAATTTGATAAGCAATAAAACCAATTGAAATATCCGATAAAATATTTAATCCTTGAATCGTAGTATCGTCCACTAAATGAAATACAGGACCCGCCAAAACACCAGCGATAATATATCCTGTAACAGCAGGAATGCCGATTTTCTCGGCTAATTTTCCAAGAATCATCCCAGCAATTAATAAAACGGCTAAAAACATAATTGCGTAATAAATATCAAACGTTTTTGTTGATTCAGCTAAATAAAGCCAAAACATAAAAAAACCTCCTTTTTAAAAACCTTTACTATTATAGCACTTTAATTTTTAAATAAAAGAGGTTTATGGTTTATTTTAAGACTTTTTTAAAAAGATTTAAAATGTTTTCGTAGCAAATTTTTTTTATTTCTTCTTCATTAAAGCCTTCTTTTTGAAGTTCATTTACGAGTAAAGAAAGCATGGAACAATCTTTCATTTCTAAATTGTAAGGGATGCCATCAAAATCAGACCCTAACCCTACACAATCAATTCCTCCGATAGAGACGATATGTTTGATATGTTTTACTATATCTTTAACATAACTTTTATGTTCAAAATGTGTATTTTTATCAACTAAAAAATCAGCACAATAATTAACGCCAATGACACATCCTTTTTGAGCCATTTTTAAAATTAAATCATCACTTAGATTACGGCAATGAAAATGAATATTTCGCGCATTAGAATGACTTGCTACGAAAGGTTGTTTGCTGTATTTTAAAACATCATAAGTGCCTTTATCTGATAGATGAGAGACATCAATAATGATTCCAAGCTCATTCATTTTTTCTACCATTTTAATTCCAAAAGGAGTAAGTCCATCTTTTTGATTCGGATGATAAAAATCAGGGTTATCTTTGTTAAATAGAAAGTTTGGATACCCAATTTCATTGTAATAATTCCAAGTTAAAGTAATCATACGAACACCTAAATCATAAAAATATTGCAAGTTTTCTAAATTGTTTTCTATGACTGCACCTTCTTCAATCGTTAAAATAGCTGCGATTTTTCCCTTATCTTGAATTTTTAAAATATCTTGATAAGTAAAAGCTTGTTCAATATCGTTTTCATTTTTCTTAATTTGTTCTTTGAAAATAGTAATCATTTCATTACAAGTTTTAAATAAATTTTGGTTTGAAAAAGGGACAAACATAGCAAAACATTGAGCTAAATAGTTTCCTTTTTTTAATTTTGAAATATCGATAGATAACGCATTTTCTTTTAAAGAAATAGATGAATCTTTATAAATACAAGAAAAAGTATCACAATGCATATCAATAATTTTCATAAATGAATCTCCTCACTTTTTAAACAAAGTTTCAAATGAAGTAGGAAGCTTTGCTTTAAAAGTATATGTTTTATTTGTTTCAGGATGAACAAATTCAAGCACATAAGCATGTAATCCTAGACGATTAAGAGGATTAGATGTTGGTCCATATTTCGTGTCTCCAATAATTTTATGACCTAAATCAGACATATGAACACGAATTTGATTTTTTCTACCGGTATCAATAAAAACATTTAGAAGTGAATAATTTTTATTTTCTTTTAAAACTTCATAATGAGTTGTAGCCTTTTGACCGTCATTTTTATTCTTACTTGAATACATTAAATTAGTTTTCGTTTCTTTTAAATAGGAAGTAATATCTCCTTTTTTTTGTGAAAGTTTTCCTTCGACAATCGCCATATATTGACGAATCGTTACGAGTTCATTCCAATGCAATTGTAATTTATTTCTTAATTTTTCATTTTTGACAAATACCAATACGCCAGATGTATCCTTATCAATACGATGAACGATATAAATGCGATTTTTTTTGTTTTTTAAACAAACATAATCCATCATAATTCGATAAGCAGTTGCTTTAATTTCTTTTTCATTGGAAATGGATAAGAGACCAGAAGGTTTATTGATAACTAAAAATTCTTCATCTTCAAAAATAATTTCAGGTAATTCTTGTTTATTTTTAACCATTGTTTTATGAACTGGATTTTTAGATATTTGGATTAGATCCCCTTTTGATAATAAAAAATCAAATTGTGAAATCGCACAGCCATCTAATAAAACTTGTTTATTCGACATTAAATGTTTAATGTTATTGCGTGACATTGTTGTTAATTTTTGTTGTAAAAAAGCAAATAAAGAGATCGATTCTTTTACTTGAAATTGGTGAGTGATAATGAGTTTAGTTTCTTTGTTATTATTCTTTATCATAAAGTTTTCCTATTGTGTGTGGAATATTTAAAGCTAAAAATTCTTCATAGTCTTTTGTTTTACAAAATAAATAAGCATTTTTAGAGTTATTCATTATCCCCATTTGAAGATCATTGTCAAAGTAAAAAGTAGAATCTTGGTAAAAATTTTGTTTGCTTGAAAGCATTGAAAATAAGGATTTTTGCTTAAGATAGAATTGTTTTAAAGGTTCTGTTAATTTTAAATTAAAAATATCCAATAATTGATGTAAATATATTTCAATTGAAAAATGAGATAAAGATTGGTTAATTAAAGATGTATCTAAAATTTCTTTAATTTCGTCATATTTATGCTCATTTGGCTCCATTTTTGCTAAATAGGCTTCATTGTCATATATTTGTTTTAGATTTTCTAAGGTTTTATACATTCCAGTATCAAAGAAAACATTTATTTTATCTAAAAAATCGCTATTAAATTGTTTGTCAAATTCATCTTGTCGTTCTAAATAATTATTTTTAAAAGTTTTTCTTTTTTCTTCAAACTGAGAAAGAACCATTTTACGATCTTTTTCATAAATATTTTCCAAAACATCCAAAGAACAAAAATAATCGTGTTTGCAACAAAAACTTACGCGATTAGAACGTTTCAAAACAAATTGAAGTAAAGACTGTAATTTTTTCCCTCGTATATTTTTTTTGATTTCAATTAACATAACGTTTCCTCCTTTTCTTTTTTGTTTATTTTTTCAAAAATATGATGAATTACCCCATCATGATTATTATCTTGTTGTGTAATTTCATCAGCCATCTCTTTGATATAATCTTTTGCATTTTTCATCGCGATACCACAATGTGCATATTGAATAATTTCTACGTCATTTTGTCCATCGCCAAAAAAAGCTAAATTTTCTTTGGTTGTATGATAATAATTTAAAATAATGTCAATGCCTTCTTTTTTGGATAAAGTTTTAAGATAAACTTCTCCAAAATGGTCACCCCAAAATCGATAATCATAGTGTGGATTTTGAGTAATAATTTCTTTTACTTTTAATTGAGCTTTCTTATCTTTAACCATTAAAACGAGAGAAAAAGGATCTTCTTTTAATGTTTCTTTAAGATTGCCAATGATTTGTTTTTCTTTTTCCACCCATGGTATTTCTTGTAATAAATAACTATTGTTTTTATCTTCTGAAATCATATTGGTAATAGAAGAAAGAAATTCTGAATGATTCATTAAATCAAAGATAAAATGTTTATCCATCGTTTGGTAATGCAAATACTTTTTTTCTTTTGGTAAGTAAACAGCTGCCCCATTATATAAAACGGCAGGAGTATCAAGTTCACAGGCTTCATAAACAGGCTTAGCTCTTAGCCAAGTTCTACCTGTAGTTAAAATAATCTTATAACCCATTTTAGTTAATTTTTTAATGCCTTCAATGGTATGTTTAGAAAGGGTAGAATCATCCATAACGAGTGTTCCATCAATATCAATTGCAATGATTTTTTCTTTCATAGTTTTGCTCCTTTCTATCATAAAATTTAGTGGTGATACTTTATGTTATATCGTATTTTATTATTTTTAGTAGGCCTTGCTTTTGCTACCATGGGTATTATGTTTACAGTCATATTTATTTCTTATTTAGAACCAAATTATACTTTTTATGAATTTTATCATTTCGTAATAAGAAGATTTGAGACCTTGTTGGTTCCAATTGGTTTAATTCTTATGATGATTGCTTGTTTTGCTAAATTTAAAATTTTTAAGAAAACGCTTATCTAAGACCAATTGTGTTATATACTCGATTACGCGTTTTTGAAGCCACTTCTTTGGCTTTTTTTGCTCCTTCTTGTAAAACTTTTTCAATGATATTATTTTGTTTAATTTCATTAACTTTATTTTGAAGCGTTGCTAATTCATTACAAACGACATCGGCAACAGCTTTTTTAAAAGTACCATAACCTGAAGTTGCAAATTCATTTTCTAAATCTGAAATAGAGCGATTGGTTAAAGCAGACATAATGGTTAATAAATTGGAAATTCCTGGTTTGCTTTCCATATCATATTTTACAAGATTATCACTATCGGTAACAGCGCTCATAATTTTTTTGCGAGTAACTTTAAGATCTTCTAATAATAAAATTGTACCTTTGTCTGATTCGGATTTAGCCATTTTTTTGCATGGATTTGATAAAGAATAAATTTTGGCCCCTTGAGCAGGAACGACTGGTTCTGGAACGACAAAAGTTTCTTGATAATGATTGTTAAAACGAATAGCTAAATCTCGTGCTAATTCTACATGTTGCTTTTGGTCAATTCCAACAGGTACATATTGTGCATCATATAATAAAATATCCGCAGCCATTAAAGTTGGAT
The DNA here is from genome assembly GCA_905197115.1 of uncultured Bacillota bacterium. Taxonomy (GTDB): domain Bacteria; phylum Bacillota_I; class Bacilli_A; order RFN20; family CAG-631; genus Caccosoma. Next base: position 20,519 of record CAJJXN010000005.1, read on the forward strand.
AAAGAAAAATACCTGTAGGAATACTTTCATTTTTTAATTTTTGTGTTTTATCTTTGTATTGAGTCATGCGATTTAATTCGCCCATATAGGAGTTACAAGCCATAATATAACCTAATTCTGCATGTTCACTGACATCACTTTGACGAAACAAACAAACTTTATTTGGATCAAGTCCACATGCTAAATAAATTGCTAAAACATTTTCACTATTTTCTTTTAATTCTTTTGGATCAATGGGTAAAGTTAAAGCATGTAAATCTGCTAAAAAGATATACATATCATATTCATTTTGAAATTGAATAAATTGTTTTAATGCGCCGATGTAATTACCCAAAGTTAACATTCCTGTTGGTTTAATTCCACTAATCATTCTTTTGTTCATTTTCATATCCTCCTTAAAATAAAAAAACGCTTATCCATTAAAGGACAAGCGTAATCGCCTGCGGTACCACCTTTATTGCAATAAATAATTCATTGCCTCTTACTTTCTCTATAACGGGAGAACCCGGCAGATGCCTTCAAAGGGTCCATTTATCTAGTTTATCTTGTTAGAATTCCACCATTTTCTAACTCTCTATGAAGACTCGACTAGTTTTACTTCCTTATCATCAGTTTAACATATTCTATCATATTTCAAAAAAAAAGCAAATTAAAATCTAATTTGCCTTTTCAAAACGAAGTATGACTTGATAACCTTGTAAACTTTGTGAAATTTCAATTGTATGGGTTTCAGCATCATAGTCAATTTCTTCAGTTACTTTAGTAGAATTTTGTTTAGTTGTCATTTCAATAATGGTTAATTCTTTATTAATCGACCATGTACCTTTTTGAGAAGTTATTACACCATAAACTTTGTTCTCAAGTATGTACTTTCCACTTGATTTTAATTCAATCGTATTATAATCATAAGTGCTGACACTGACTCCAGGTAAACCACTCACATAAGAAAGTTCATATTTGCCACAAACGTCTTTTGGATGATATCCATTACAACCAGTTAAAGATAAAATCATAATAATGCATGTACACAAACTTAAAATCCACTTTTTTAAATGTTTCATATTTCAGCCCTCTCTTTAATTTAATTATACTTGAAATAATAATAAATACAAAGAAATAAAAATTAAATTTATTTTTTGCGTTTTGAGCAAGATTTTATGATGTCATAGGTTATATAGCTCATTAAAAAGATAATCGTAATAAAAGTGACAATTTTACCTTGATGTAAATAAGGAGTTTCGTAAAATAATTCAATGGTATGTTCTCCTTCTTCTATATCAAGACCTAAAAAACCAATATTTGCTTTATATAAAGCAGCCGGTTTTGAATCAATTTTTGCTTTCCAACCTTTCGAATAAGGAATGGAAAAGAACAATGCTCCTGAAACATCTTGGTTCATTTTACCCTTAAATGAATTATGAGCATATTCAAAATGATACGCTGATTTTAAATTCTCATATTGAGCAACAAAATCATCCATTTTATAAATTGAAAAAGAATAGTTTTGAAGATTATAAACGCCTTTTTTTAAGAAAGTAATGGTTACTTCCACATCTTCATTTTCATAGTAACCTAAATTAAAACTATAATCATGAATACCACTATACATTTGTTGACCTTTTGATACAATCGTTTGCATGTAATAAGCTTTTTTGGATTCAATTGTAATGGTTTGCTTTGTTGTAGTAGTAAAATCTAAAATATTAAAATAAAGTTCAGAATTTATAACATTTGGAACGTGAAAGGTTAAAGAAGCGTTGTCTTTTAAAACATTAACTTTATTATTTTTAAGAATTTCAATTTCTGTAGTTTTTTCGGGTTGAATTTCATTTAAAGTCATTGTTTTGTTAAGATATTCTTTTTCGTTAATTAAATTTGAATCCACAATTATATTTTCCATTAAAGCGACTTGACGTTCTTCAAGAGGAAGAGAGTAAAATTGTTTTTCGCTCATTTTTTGAGAATAAAAGATACCCATTGGTAGATAATAAGAATTTTGATAAAGATTTTCATTTACTTTTTCATAATGATAAGGAATATGATCTTGATTTTCACTAATGTAATATTTTATTGATAATAAGGATTGAATTGCGATTCTTTGATTTAAACCAGAGATACCTAAAGTATGATTCGAATTATACATGCCAATACTTTTTAAAAATTCAAAAATATATTCATTAGAAATGGTATTGTATTGATACGTTCCATTATATAAATTATTGATAGGTTTATTGACGTAATTGTACATATATTGAGGATTGTTTTCTTTATCAGTTCTAAAAAAATCTTTATCTTGATTTTGTAAGTGAGACACCTCTTTTTCTTGTGTCGTATATAAGGAATTCCATGTATCTCCATTATCAAACTCTTTTGAATAAAAAATATTGGCAAAATTAGCGTAAACTAACGTTACAACAAATAAAATAGAAACGATTTTTTGTTGAGTTACATAGCGAATAAAAAATTGTTTTGCTTTCTTTTCTTCTTTTATTTGATGATGTTCTAAATAATAATTTAAAGAAAAAGCCATACACATGCACATTACAAAATCAAGTAAGAAGAGCCAACGATTATTACTGTAATTGAAGAAATTCATGATATAACCAAAAAATGGAATAAATAAGCCACAAGTTAAAATAATCAGAGAGATTTTATAAGTTTTGTTCCCTTTAATGAAAAAGAAAGGAACAAGACAAATAAGCATAATTGGATTAGTCATAATTGGAGTATAATGACTGGTTGTTAAAAGAGGAAGTAGTGGAGAGAAAATAATCGATAAATAATAAAATATATCAAAATAACCGATTCCTTTTGAACCACTACGAGCACTATGAATAAATCCATAAAGTAATGGTAAAAGCATGAAGGAAGCTAATAAAATAGCAACCGCATACCAAAAAGCGACTTTCCCGACTTGTTTTATAAAGCTTAAAAAAGTTTTGTTTTGTCGATTCATTTCAAAATAATAAAGAATGGTATAAATTACAACAAAGATAGAAACCATGTAGAACATATAAAAAGAACTAATAAAGCATAAAAATGTCGATACAATCAACAAATATGGTCGTTTGTTTTCAAATAAAAGCTCAATGCCATAAATGATTAAAGGTAAAAAGATGACTCCTCCTGTTAAATCAGGATGACGCGGTAAAGTAAATAAAACAAAACCACTAATCATGTAAATGGAGGAAATGACAATTGAAAGAGAAGTTCGAATTTTTTTATGTTGTAAATATAGAAACATAAATAAACCACAAGTTAGAAATTTAAGAATAACTACAATCGAATAAGTAAGTAAGAAATTTGAAAAAGGAAAGATGTACAAAAATATATTAAATGGGTCTAAAATTAAATAATAAATAAAACTCACAAAATAATCTGCACCTAAACCTATTTTAAAATCATATGATCCCAAAATTAAGCCACTTTCTTTAAAGTAATGTAAAAAAGTTGCATGTTGAGTAATGCCATCTCTTTCTTTTATATTTCCAATCCAAGCTAAATAATTTCCACGACAAAAATAAGGCAGTAAAACGATTAAAATCGTGCCAAGTAGTGTTATCATTAGCCATAAATATTTATTTGTTTTTAACTTTAACATTTATTTCACCATTATTTATTATAAACTTGCTAAAAAATGATTACAAGATAATCAAGACGATTCTAAGTAAATTAGGAATTTTAAACATTATTAATAAAAAAATTAGGATATAAAGATGGGGTTTATATCCTAATTATGATAGATAAAATAAATTATATTAATCTACGCCATTTTTAAGTTGTTTTTTTACGCGAATTGTATAAACAATGACAACAATTAAAATCATAACCGAAGCAGTTGTTCCAAATATCCAAAGCAATAATTCAGTATCTTCTAAAAAGTAAGGTTTATAAGTAATTTTATAAGAGGAAGAAACTTTTCCGGAAATATCAACAACTTTAATAGTGGTAATACCTTTTTTTAAGGTAATACTAAATTCATCTGCATCTTCATTTAACGTGGTGACATATGTATTATCATTTAAAATATAACCAATCACATTTTCGCTTGTTTTAATATCTAATTTTTTCTTTCGAGTAAAATATTCATTTTGATTTATTAAATCTTTGTTCATATTTAAAATATATGGTGGTGTGGTATCTATGCGAAACAAAAAGACATCAGAAGTATTTTTAGCAATGTCAATCGCTTGAACTTCATAAGTGCCATCTTCATTAAAGACATATTCTTTATCTTGAAGAAGAATAAAATCGCCTTTGAAATCTACACGATATGAAATTTGCACATCTTCATTATTGTCTGAAGCTTTTACATAAACAGAACTATCGACAATTTCGTTTGGTTTAACCGGAGTATTGTTGATTTTGTTTACTTGTAAAGTAGGAGCAATGCTATCTACAAAAAACGCAGAAGAAACTTTAAAAAATTCAATTTCTCTTAAATTCACTACTTTAATCCATAAATAATAAGTGCCATCTCCTTCTTTTAATTGAATCGTTTGAGAAGTATCAGACTCTTCCCATACAAGCGGTTTTTCTTTGTTTGTATGTGACCAGGCGTAAGTATATTTCTCAATTTTTGTATGATTAATATAAGCAATTTGTACATTTATTTGATAGGATTTTTGATAAACTTCACTACCAAGCGTAGATAAATGAATGATGGGAGGAAAGTTTTGAGTAATATCATTTGGGGTTAACACAAGTGAAATAGAATAATCTTCCCCGAGTTGTCCTGAACCATTGTCTCCCCAAGAATAAATTTCTCCTCGATTCGAAACAAGTAAACTATGTTTTTCTCCTAAGGCTAAAGTTTGTACGCTATCTTCAGTAGAAAAACCTATATTTTGATTCATTTTTTGGGGAATCGAAGTCGATATATTATTTTTAATTCCAAGTTGCCCACTATTATTTTGTCCAAAGCTAAATAAATTTTGATTACTAGTTAAAGCAATTCCATGAAAAAATCCGCTGTAAATGTCGATGATTTTTTCGTTTGCTTCTAAATTAAAGTTTTTAGACATTTCATAAGGAGTACTTTTATCATTACCCGTATGAACGATAACGGCTTTATCTGCTAATTGTCCATAGCCATTATAACCAAATCCATATAAGAAATTCAAATTGGTTAAAACATAACTATGAAAACTACCACACGCAATTTTAATTACTTTTTCTCCATAAAAATCAAGCTTTTCTGGCTTGTATGCATTTATTCCTCGTTTATCATTTCCGAGTTGTCCGAAATTATTATTTCCCCACACAAAGACATTTCCAAGTTGTGTTAAAGCTAAGGCATGTGAAGAACCTACACAAATATCAATAATCTTTTCTTCATCAGCCAACTCAAAATTTTGAGTGATTTTAATCGGTGAAGTTTGATAAATGTTTTCTGTTTGATCCAATCCAAGTTGCCCATTATTATTTTCGCCAAAAGTAAAGACATCTCCCTCTTTCGATAAAGCGACACTAAAATTAGAACCGCCTTCAATTTTATGAATTATGTCACCAGGATTTAATTCAAATAAAGAAGTAATGTTGCTAGCTTGTTTTTTTAATTGTGAAGAATAGTTTAAATCTCCAACAAAATAAACTTCTCCACCATCTCCGAGTTGCCCTTGACCATCAAATCCAAAACTATATACTTCACCCATTTCAGTTAAGATAAAACTATGTTGATCTCCACTGCTAACCGATACGACTTTATCTTTTGCAGATAACTGAATTAAGTTGGATATATCAGAAGGATAGATTTTGCTAAAAGTTTCTATGTTGCTTTCGAGACTAATATCACCCCAAGTTCCCCAAGCAAAAATTTCACCATTATCGGTTTTCAATAAACTGTGATTTTTTCCACTTGAAACACTAAAAGTTTGTTTAAAAGGAATACTTTCTTCATTCGCTTGAACTTTTGAAATAGAGTTTTGAGAAACAAAGGGTAAAATTAAACCAAATAAGCATAAAAAAATCGTTTTTTTCATGAATATCACCTCTAATAGAGAAAGTATATACACTTTAAAAAACGAATTTTGTCAATTTAGATAGATTTGATTATTTTTTTAAAAATTTTCGAGATTATATGACGCGAATGCACTTAAATCTAGGGAGAATTGTGTTTTATTTTGTAAAATTCGATAATAAGCACACATTCCTATCATGGCGGCATTATCTCCACACAAACTAAGCTTCGGTAAGATTAAATCAACTTTTTTAAAACGAGTTTGAATTAAGTTTTCTAATTTTTCTCTTAATTCTTGGTTTGCTGCTACTCCTCCTGCTGCAACAAAAGTAGAAACAGGATAAGAGGCTAAGGCTAATTTTGTTTTATGAATTAAAATATCGGTTGCTACTTTTTGAAAAGAAGCAGCTATATCTTCTTTTTTAAATGGAATTTGTTTTTGATTTAGTTTATGAACTAAATTAATAACAGCTGATTTTAGACCACTAAATGAAAAATCTAAACTATTATCTTTTTTAGGTAAAGGAAGAGAATAGATAGCTTCTCCTTGATGAGCAAGTTTATCAATAATAGGTCCTCCAGGATAACCTAAGTCTAAAATGCGAGCCACTTTATCGTATGCTTCTCCTACAGCATCATCTAAAGTAGAACCAATGACTTTAAAAGATAATTCTTTTTCCATGTATACAAATTCAGTGTGACCACCAGAAACGACTAAAGCTAATAAAGGATATTTAAAATCTTTTACAAATCGATTAGCATAAATATGTCCTGCTAAATGATGAATCGGAATTAAAGGTTTATTTAAAAGCAAAGATAAGGTTTTAGCGGCTTGCATTCCTACATGTAAAGAACCAATTAAACCCGGTCCTTGAGTGAAAGCAATATAATCGATTTCATCTAAACGTATTTTTGCAATTTCAAGTGCTTCTTTAATCACAAAAGTAATTTTTTCTACGTGTAAACGAGAAGCAAGTTCAGGCATTACGCCTCCATATTTATTGTGAAAAGCAATTTGAGATGAAACAACATTAGATAAAAGTTGGGTATTGTTTAAAATCGCAACACTTGTATCATCACAACTACTTTCGATGGCTAAAATAATCATTTTATCAACTCCTTCATCATTAAATAAGCATCTTCATGATTGTCATAATAATTTTTACGAATGCATTCAATATGAAAACCACATTTTTGATATAAATGAATGGCCGCCACATTGCTGACTCTTACTTCTAAAGTAATGACTTCACAATTGGCAAGTTTCACTCTTTTTTCCATATCTTGCATTAAAATATAAGATAATTTTTTTCCTTGAAAACGTTTAGCAATGGATACTTTTGTAACTTGAGCAGTTTCAAAAGTAATCCAGAATCCAATATAGCCAATAATTTGACTTTCATGTACCATTTTAAAATAATAAGCAAAAGGGTTTTCATTTAATTCATATAAAAAATCTTTTTCTTCCCAAGGCTTTATATAAAGTTCTTTTTCAAGCAAAAGAATAGAAGGTAAATCCTTTAAATTAAGAGGTTCAATTGTCATTATCTTAATCCTTTAAATAAATGGGAATTAAAGCATCCACATTTTCTACATAGGGGGTTATTTTGGCAATATCAATCATATTTTGAATAATGTTTTGAGGAATACAATCTTCTTTATTGATTAAATGACCATCTAAAACAATTTCAAAATCTGAATAATCTTCTATCATTTTTTGAATGTTTACAAGTGGTAAAACACATTCTTGAATTAAACTTTTGTGTTGTTTATAAATTCCTACATAAGCGCGATTAGCTTTTGCATCCAATAAAACGATACTAGGACGATTGCTTGCATAAGCATTTAAACTTGAAATGGCTTTTAAAGGAATTTGATGAATGGAAGCAAGTGTTTTAGCAATGCACATGCCAATGCGAATTCCCGTAAATGAACCTGGACCAATGGTTACGCACACTTCTTGTATATCTTTTAACTGAAGATGACAAGCGCGTAACGCTTTTTCTAAAATTGGAATCGTCAATTCAGATTGTTTTTTTTCGGCAATTTCTTGGTAGTTAAAAAGAATTTCATCATTTTTGGTAATGCCAATACACAAAAATTTAGTCGAAGTATCAATATAAAGTTTATACATTTGCAAACACCTTCTTTAAAACATCTTGATATTGTTTTCCATGTGCGATGAAAGAAAACTCTCTTTGATTTTTGCTTAGATATCGAATGTGAATAGAAAGATTTTCTTGAATTAATTCTTGATTTTTTAAATAATTACTCCATTCAATAAAAAGGAGATTGTCAGGATGAACAAACTCTTCTAATTCATCAAAACTACTATTTTCAAGACGATAAGCATCTATATGAACAAGTAAATTTTGAGGTGAAAACGAATATGTTTTTAAAATAGTAAAAGTAGGACTTGTGATATTTTCTTGAATTCCTTTTGCTAAAGCAAATCCTTTTACAAAAGTGGTCTTACCAGCGCCTAAATCTCCATCAAGTAAAACAATACTGCCCATTGGAAGATACGTTGCTAAAAGTTTTGCTAAATGATACGTATCATTTACAGTTTTACTTTTAAAAATCATTTCAACCACTCCTTTAAAACATTCTTATTTTAGCACAAAAAGAGTAAAAATGACAATAATTTGACAAGTTTTGTAATCCTTGTATAATTATAAGTGATAATTAAATAAATTTAATTATCAAATTAAGCTTTGAGGGGATTGAAGATGAGTAAACCAAGAATTTTATTAACCTATATTGAATCAGGAATGGGTCATATCATGTCGATGAAGGCCATTGAAGATGGACTTACACCTTATTTAGATCGTGTGGAACTGATAAAATCGGAAATCATGAAAGAAGATCATAATGACACGATGATTCAATTTGAAAAATTTTTAATTAACCAAACCAAAAACACCAACAAATCAAAAGTATATAGTCATACTGTTTTCTTTTTAATGAATGTTTTGGGAAAACAACATTTTATGCGCGTTTTGCATCATACTTTATTTAAAAAAGCGAGTGAAGCGACTATTCAAGCGATGTTAAAGTATCAACCAGATATGATTATTAGTACGCATTACTTTATTACTTTTTGCGCAATTGAATTAAAGAAAAAGTATTTACCAAATTTACAAGTAATTACTTATAATCCAGATAACAATGTTCATGTTTGGTGGGACAGCCGTTCGGATATATTCATTAATAATAATTCAGATGCTTGTAATGAAGCCATTGCGAAAAGAAACTTTAATTATGATCAAATTCGTCAAGTGTTTTTTACTGCAAGGCAAGAAATTATTGATGCGAATTTAACCAAAGAAGAATATCGTCAAAATTATGGAATTGATAATCGTTTCACGGTTATTATTGCCGATGGTGCATATGCGAGTGGAAAAGCTAAAAAAGCTTGTAAATCATTGTTAAAATCAAAAAATGCAATGAATATTTTGTTTGTAGCTGGAAAAAACGAAAAAATGTACCGTCGTTTTGAAAAAATATCAGCAAAATTAAAGCAAAAGAATTCAAAAATAAATTTAGTTCCATTACGCTTCCAACCAAAGATTTATGAACTTTATAAAGCAAGTGACTTATTTATTACAAAAGCAGGTCCAAATGCTATTTTGGATTGTGTTTATATGAATACACCGATTTTAGTGGATTATTATGCTCATCCAATCGAAAAAGCATCTGCTAAATTATTTGTGGAAAAATTAGGCTGTGGAGTTTCTGTTTATAAAACGCGAAAAATCTGTAAAGTTGTAGACCATTTAATACAACATCCAGAAGAATTAAAACAATATCAATTAAATACACAAAAAATAGATAAGCATAAAAATGGTAGTGCTCAAATCGCAGAAATAATTATTGAAGAAGTAAAAAAGACAGGAAAGTATAATGAAGAATTATAAACCCATTATTGAACAATTAGAAAAAGAACAAAAGTATGAAGAAAGTGTTGTTTCTCCCAATCCAAAACATTTTTCTTTGCCACCAGCAAATTATGTTTATTTACCAAAAAACATATTCTTTTTGGCGTTTTCTGGATTGATTAGGGGACTTGTATGGTTATTTGGACCCGTTTTAACTTTTTTTCTTTTTCATTTAAAAATTGAAGGCAAAAAGAATGTAAAAGAAATTAAAACAGGTGCAATTACCATTTGTAATCATGTATTACGTACAGATGCACCCTTAGTTGTAAGACAAGCCATTAAAAAACATCGCTTTTATTGTACAGCTGCCCCAACAAATCATAAAAAAGGATTGGCAGGTATAATTTTAAAAGCAGGGGGCATTTTACCTTTTGGCGTGTGTGTTGAAACTTATCGAAGTCTTAACAATTGTATAAAAGAATTGCTTGATAAAAAGTGCTTTGTTCATTTTAATCCAGAGCAAGGAATGTGGCTAGGTTATGAAAAGCCGCGTCCTATGAAAAGTGGAGCATTTATCTATGCAATTAAAAATAATGTACCCATTTTGCCGACCTTTATTTGCTTTCGTCAACCAAATAAATGGGAAAAATTATGGAAAAGGAATTGTTTAGTAACATTAAAAGTGGGGAAACCAATCTATCCTGATACTTCCTTGCCAATTGCTCAAAGAAAAGAAAAAATGATGGCAGAAGCCAAAAAATATTGGGAAGATACGTATCAATCTTTTTATAAAGAATAAAAGCCTTTGAAATTTAATTCAAAGGCTTTTTGTTTTTAATATTTATCTTTTTAAAATGAAGCAGTTGAATAAGGTTGACAGAAATAGAAGAAATATTCAAGTGTTCCATCGTATGTGGTTTTCCCAGCAATGAAACCATCAGCATCTACGCTACCATCGCCAAACATACCCATACTCATTGAATGCCAAGTTGTATAATCTAAAACAAAGATAACAGCATTTTCTAAACCTTCAACGGTAATAAGCATATTATTATTTTCATCCATTTCTCCTTGACCTTTAATATGGATAGGAATTAAACAATTTAATTCATCATCGGTTAAATTAGCTAAATCACTTGCTGTAATTTTTGTAAAATCAATTTCAGCATCTAAAGTGTCTTCTACATCAGTCATCGTATAATTTACAATTTGTTTTTGATTATTTTTAAAATAAACGTCGACAGTTCCTGTCACTTTTACTACTTTACCAATGCTATTATAAAATTCAGGTTCATCATAAATCGCTTTTTTACCTGTATAAACATAAATAGAGCCTGTTGCATCACTAATAACAAAGCCACTATTTCCAATAGCCATAATTTTAGCAATTACTTCTACATTGCCACCTTTGTCTAAGTTTAATACATCGGCAATAGTTTGTGATTCACTTTCAAGCACTTGAATCGTGATAGGATAACTTGTTAAATTACCAATTTTAGCTACTACTTTGATAATTCCTGTTTGAATTCCTGTTAAGATGTTTCCTTCAATGGAAGCAAATTCATTTCCTTTAATAATTTCATAAGTAAGAGTTCCTTCAACGCCATCTGGAATAAAAGCATTTAAAGTAATTGATTTTCCAACAGATACGAATTTATCTTGAACATCAAGTCTTAATTTTGTATCATCTTTGCTGTCATTGTTAATTGTTGTTCCTTGACCTGCTAAGGTTACCGTGATTTGACTTTGTTGGAAATAAGTAAATGTACTATTAATGGTTAAAATATCACCAACTTCAATATTTGCTTGATTCCAAGCGTTTTTAATTATAGAAGAAGATAAATCATAGCGATCTGCTTTTAAAGTAAATTCTGTATTATCTATCTTCATATTAATAATGGCATTTTTATCATCATAAAGAGGAGATAAATCACCACTTACATATTGCCCAGTAATACTGATTTGTTCACCATTACGATAAGGCGTTTTCATTAATTCTTTTAATTCTTCTTCTGTTTGAATCACTACTCGAGTAGGAGTTTCTACGTCTGCATTAGAAGCATTTTTTACATAAGCTTCTGTTAAATATTGACCATCATAACCATTTAATTGAATGCCATATTGATTGTTTGTTAATTTAGCGTGTACTTTCACTTTGCTTCCAACAGGAACAGATCCTTGAACAAAAGCATCACTATTTGTATAGATAGCGTGAATATTATATACATAAATACCGGCTTCGCCATCGCCAATATAGAATGAATTTCCGATAGAAGCAGTAACTATTCCTTCTGTCGTTACAAATTGGTTTTGTAACATGCTCACCATTGTTTTAATTTGTTTAATGCTATAAACTTCTTCTACTTTTTCAGTAATAGTAAAAGTTAAACTTCCTTGATATTCTTCTGTCACAATTTCTAAAGTGACATTTCCTGGTTTTAATAATTGAACAAAATACATTAAAATTGAAACTTTATCGTTTCCTTCTTTTATTGTAATTGGTAAACCTTTGATTTCTTCACCTTCTTCGTTTTTAACGATAAGTGTGATATCTTCACCAACTTCTGTAACTCCTTCATAAGTAATCGTTAATGTTTTCTTTTCGTCTTGTTGATTTCCACTTGAACTATTACTTACATTTGAAGAAATAGAAGTGTTTGATGTAGAATTGGAAATAGAAGAATTTGAAGTTGAATCCTTTTTACATCCAGCAAGAGTGGTTGAAAACAAACAAAAACTTAATAAACTACCTAACAACCAAAATGTTTTCTTTTTCATGATTTATTTATCCTTTCTTTTACAACGTTCATATTTTAATATGAACTTAACTTTTTTACAACTCATATTTTTACAAAAATTGACAATTAAAAAAAAGAATGATTTTTTCATTAAAAAATGGACTTTTTTGAGTTATAACTGATATTTTAACACTTTCGTTTGCATAAAAAGAAAAAAGAAATATTGCATAATGTGAAAAAATGTGCTATAATTCACACAATTTTTATAAAGGAGAAAAAGAATTATGGGCAAAAAATTAAAAAGTTTCGTTTTATTATCAGCTTTATTTGCTTTGTGTGCTTGTAATAACACTGAAAAAGATTCTAATTCAGTTTCAGGTTCACAATCAACTCAAGGCACATCCTCATCCATTTCAACTCCTGACCCAATTGAAGTGACAAAAAAATTTGCTTTAACGGTCAATGCAGCTGAAGGTACAAAAGTAGAATTATTAGAAAATGTGACTCTAAATGAAATTGAGGCAGGCACAACACTTACTTTCAAAGTTACAGTAACAGATGAATCAAAAGAATTAAGCGCAGTTAAATTTAACGGCAAATTTGTTTCACCTGTTGAAGGTAATACATATGAAGTAATGATGCCAAATCAAAATACAACTTTAGAAACAGAAGTTATTCGTTTAGGAGATGCTTCACTTATTAATGTAAGTGATGTAAATGAAGAAGCACTTCCTACAACTGTTGAAGAATTGAAAGATGTTTTAACTTCAACTGTAAATGCTGAAAGTAAATATCTTGCTAATGCGACTTATCACAATACAATGTCAGGTTTAGTAGAATTAAATGCAGAAGTTGGTCGCAATGATGTTGTAGTAATAACTGGTCAAACTTTGGACTCTGATTATGTTTCTATTAATAAATTTAGTAGAGAAGAAAAAGGTCTTGTAAACAATCGTTTTTATACATTAAAAACAACAAGTAATCCTTCAAGTGGTGTATCCACAACAGGATCAATTAAACAATTAGTTGAAGATGACACAGAAACATTGTTAGGAAATCAAATCAAAGAAAGTGATGCAAAATTACAAGTAGGCAGTGCAGATTTTATTTCTAATATTATTAACTTTGCATTTAGTGCTACTTCTTCAGAAAGCTTTTTAAGTAATAAAAGTTATGGTTGGACAAACGTAGCTTTTGAAAGCAAAGTGGATGAAGATAAGAAAACTTATACAAGTTTAGTTACTGCATACTATAGCTATAGTAGTGCTAGTCAACGCATGATTTCACTTAAAACAGTTATTGATGGAGATAACTTCTTAAGAAGTGCAGAATTTTTAACAAAACATTATTCTGATATTGATTTTGATAAAGAATTAAAACAACCTCTAGAAGGTGCTGAACCTTCAAAGGTAGAAGATATCACAATTCAACAAACAAGAGGATATCGTCATACGTTAAATCAAAAAACGGATTTAAATCAACATGTAATGAAAGATTACAATGTAAATGTTAATTATAAATTACCTGGTGAAAAAGAAATTGAAACAACAAACAATAAAGTTGCAAATTCAGCTACATTATCTTTTAAATTCCGTCATAAAGATAATCATCCAGTTATGATTACTCCACAATTAGTGGGTGCAAAAGAAGAAGGATTTGTTGAATTTGAAGACGAAAAACCAGTTGTAAAAAAAGAAGGTAATTTCCATTTAATTTTTGATAATGGATTAGGTGAACAAAAAGAAGTAGCAGTTGAATCATTTAGACCTGAACCTTCATCTATTTCTGCAACTATGTCTGCAAAAATTTATAAAGGTGAATCTGCTGTTTTAACAGTAACCGTTTTACCAGACGCAGCAGATAAAAATGTTGAAGTTACTTTAGCAAGTTCTTCAGAATGTCAAGTTGAAATTACAAGAAATGAAGATGGAACATTTAATGTCAAAGGTATTGAAAATGGGTTTGGTACTTTAGAAATTAAATCTACAATCAAAGCAAGCGTGTCAACAACTGTTAATTTCGATGTAATGGATAAACCAGATGTAAATGCAATTAAAGCGAATTTAACCTCTAAAACATTATTTGGTAAAGTTTCTGGTTGGGGTTCTCACTTTGTGAACTTAAATGAAGATGGAACAGGTCAATATGTATGCTTTGAAGGTGGTAAAGGAGATGTTATTCCATTTACTTGGACTTTAAATGAAGCTACTATCGAATTTGAAATAGAAGTAGATGGAACATTAAAATCTAAATACTATACATTTATGGGATTAATTGATCCATTAGAAACAGGACTTACATTAGTGTTTGGCTATAATGGTTCTCCTAAGCAAGCTACAATGACTTTATTAGATGATAAACTTGATTTTGCGACAGCTGATTTAAGTTCTTATTAATACAAAAAGACTGAGTTTGAATAACTCAGCCTTTTACACGAAAAGGAAGGGAAAGTTTTATGAAAAAAAGATCACTATTGATATTGCTTAGTATATTTGCTTTAACAGCATGTGGAAAAAATAAAGAATCGGCTAGTTCAACTCCAATTAAGCAAGAGGATACAAAAATTGATTTAGCGAGTGTATCAGCCTTATTAACTACGGATTTATATTACAATGAAGTAGAACAAGCAAGCAAAGTAGAATTTGAAAACATTAACCAACGTGGAGAAAATCGTGTAAATTCTACTAAAGAAACATATTATATTTATAACGATCAAATCTCTTATGCGGAAGGTGAAGAAAAAACAGAATATGCTGCATTAGGAACACAACCAGCTTCTGTAACATCGGATACTTATCAAACAGTTGCTGCTGCTAAAATGCTTGGAAATCAAAAAGTATTTTATTTAGTAAAAGATTTCAAAGATGGCACGGTTCGCACGACTTGGGCAGATTCCGCTTATCGTTTACCAATCGTGGCAACTGGTTCAACATCGGGGGATGGTGTAAGCTACTTGTTAGAATCAAGTGTTCCAGGACAATTATCTAAACAAGTTTCATTACTTGCCAATTCATTTTTATCTGCGAATATTTTAAATAACCCAGATGTACAAATGATTATGCCAAAAGCACATATTACAAAAGAAAAGAACATGACTACTTATTGGATTAAAAATTTTGAATATTCTTATAAAGAAGATGATGGTTCATTAGTAACCGTTAGTTCAAGTTTTGAATTTAAAGTAAGTTTAAATCGTCTTGTTTCTGTAAACACAGAATATAAAACAACACAATCAAGAAACAACGAAGATTATGTAGAAGTGGATACAAATACGTATCAAATTAGTTATGATGAAAGAGTATCTTCTACAACTAATGATAAAATTATGGATCCTAATGATTATTTCTTAAATGAAGTAACATCGGTAAGGGCATATATCTATAATGATCAAGCAAAAAAAGAATATGTTTCTTTAAATAATTTACCAATTGGAAAATATATTCATATTGAAGCTGAAAATTATGCTCCTGCTAAAGCGGTTGATTTAGAAATGTATCCAGTTTCATCAAGTAATTCAGCAGTCATTGCATCAAGTAAGACCGTTTTTGAAACATTAACTACTGGTATGGCAACTTTAAAAGTGGAAAGTGCAACAGGAATTGAATTTTCATTAGATGTAAGAGTAAATATTCAACCTGTAGCACGTATCGTTTATGTGGATGCAACAAGTGATATTGAATCCGTTTATTCTGATGGTGGACAATCAATGGTGCGTGCAATTTATACAAATACAGTGTATGATAGAGGAATTTATGTTCAAGTTTCTCCATCTTCTGCTTCTATTGATGATGTTGTGATTTCGGTTTCAGATGAAAGTGCCTTAAAAGTTACTTCATCCGTTTCAGAAGGAAAAAAATTAATCAATTTAACACTAGAAGTATTAGATACAACAGCAACAGAAGTTTCTTTAACTCTAAAATCATATGCAAACGAAAATGTTACAACAACGATTACATATCAAATTAAACAACGTTTAAGTGTTGCTGAAATGAAAGCAAAATTGATGAGTAATACATATCGTTGGGATAGCATTTATGATATTGGCTGGTATGCCTTATTAACATTTACAAGTGAAACGCAAGCAAAAGTAGCTTATTATAAAGATGGAAACTTAGAAGCTGAATTTACAATGACTTATTCATTTAATGGAATGACTTTAACTCCAAAAATGACACAACAAGAACCTTGGTATAATTATAATGGTGGAAGTTTAGCCTTAGATGGCAATCGTGTTACCTTAAGCGTAAATGTAACAGATTATATTCATACATTTCATATTGTAGAGGCTTAATATGAAAAAGAAGTATTTGTTTGTTCTTTTAGGATGTATGTTATCTTTGGTATCTTGTAATCAAGATAATAAAAAAGATTCTTCACCTAAAATTGATAGTTCATATTCAGACCCAATTATAATAGAAGATAGTCGGATTACAGCTTTAAAGGAATTTAGAGAAGAACTTTTACAATTAGAAGCCACAGTTTCTAAAAAAACATATAAAATATCACAAGTAGATTATTATGGTATTGAAATTGAAAGTAGTGAAGAAGGTACAGTTAATGTATATCAAGACAATTTTATCGTTACTGAATTTAGTCAATCTATTGCCGATGAAGAAGCAGTAACAGGTCGTCGTGAAATGGGAATTACAGGAAGTAAAGTGAATCCATTAATTTATCAAATTGACTATTATAGTGAAAATGATGAAGCAAATAAGACACAATACTTTTACAATACTCCAGAAAATGCAACTTATTTGTTAAATGTTGGTTTTGTTCAATCTTATATCTTTTCAATTATCAATTTGACCATTGATTATTTATCTACTAAAGGGTTACGAATTACTTTACAAACGAATTTTGACATGATAGATTTGAGTAAAGATGGTGTAGTGACTTTAAAATATCGCTTTACGAATACAAGTATTTATGGTGTGAAAGAAGAAGAAGTTCAACGCGATGATGTTTTAACGATTCAAGGCGGAAAGATTATAAAATCAAACACGACAATGCTTTATTCTTTAAAAGATGGCATCAATTCTCAATATATGGAGCAAGAAGTGAATTATGTATATGATGAAATTCCTGCATATAATGGAGAAAAATTAGATCCAGCTAATTATCCAACAAAGCAATAAAAAACAAAAGGACTATTGAAAACGAAAGTTTTTAATGGTCTTTTTTATTAAAGAAAAATTGAAAAAAAGTGACAATTTGACATAATTTTTACGTTTAAAAATGATTTTTATTTTATTTTATGATAAAATAAAAACAATATAGAGGTGTTAGTATGAAAGAGAAACCAAAATATACTCCAATGATGATGCAATATTTACAAATCAAAGAAAACTATCCGGATACGTTAATTTTATTTCGTTTAGGAGATTTTTATGAATTGTTTTTTGAAGATGCAAAAATTGCTTCAAAAGTTCTAGAATTAGTTTTAACCGGAAAAAATGCAGGAGCAGACGAAAAAGTTCCAATGTGTGGAGTTCCTTATCATGCCATAACCTCTTATATTGAAATTTTAATTAAAAATGGGTATAAGGTAGGTATTGTAGAACAATTAGAAGATCCACAAACAGTTACCAAAGGAATCGTAAAACGAGATGTTGTTCAAATTATTACACCAGGAACATTAATTAATTTAGGTTTAGATGAAAAGAAAAATAATTTTATTGCTTATGTCGACGATTTTACATCTTTTTTTACTTTAGCTTATTGTGACTTATCAACAGGAGAATTAGGAGTTTCAAATGTAGATCATGATATTAATTTATTAATAAATGAATTGCTTTCATTAGATTGTAAAGAAATAGTAACAACTTCTAAATTTAAAACAAATTATTTAAAAGATTTAAATAAAAAAGCGAATTTTTTTGTGACTGTTTCTGAAGAAGAAGCAATGCCTTTAGAAATCTATGAATTAACCGCAAAAATTCAAGATGCACGTCAAGGGCTTACGATTTCAAAACTCGTTTATTATTTAACAAATACCCAAAAAAGAGCGATCGAATATTTAAGAGTTGCAAATGTAGTTAAATCTTCTCAATATTTAAAAATAGATAATAATTCAGCCATCAACTTGGAATTGACAAGAACTGTTCGCAGTGAAGATCGTTATGGAAGTTTATGTTGGTTATTAGATAAAACCAAAACAGCGATGGGAGCTCGTTTATTAAAAAAATTCATTGTTAAGCCTTTATGCAATCAAAATGAAATTGAACAAAGACTAGATTTAGTCGAAACCTTTACTAAAGATTATATCAAAAGACAAGAGTTAGCTACATATTTAAATGAAGTGTATGATTTGGAACGTTTAATCGCTAAAATTAGCTATGGTAATGCGAATGCTCGAGATTTGCTTCAATTGTTAAAATCTTTTAAAGTCATGCCAAATATTAAACAGTTATTAAATGAATTATCTTTAAATCGATTTAGTGACGAAATTTTGACATTAGATGAAATGGTATCGATTTTAGATAAAGCTATTTGTGACAATCCTCCTTTAAGTGTTAAAGAAGGAGGAATGATTAAACAAGGATTTAATACTACTTTAGATGATATTAAATTAGCAAGTAAAGATGGTAAAACCTATTTAGCAAATTTAGAAAATAAAGAACGTGAAAAAACAGGAATTAAAAATTTGAAAATTGGATTCAATAAAGTTTTTGGATATTATATTGAGGTAACAAAATCGTATTTACCTCTTGTGAAAGATGAATTTGGCTATATTCGTCAACAAACAACATCAAATTCTGAACGATTTATTACGGAAGAGTTAAAAGAAAAAGAAAAATTTATTTTAAGTGCCGATGATCGAATTATCAAATTAGAATATGAAATTTTTAACGAGCTACGTAATTATGTAAAATCCTTAACGAAAGAAATTCAAAAAGTTGCGGACACAATTTCCTTTTTAGATGTGATTCGTTCTTTTGCCGAAGTGTCGGTAAATAATCAATATGTAAGACCTAATTTTAATTCATCCAATCAAGTAGAAATTATAAATGGAAGACACCCTGTAATGGAAATGATTAATCGTCATACACTTTATGTTCCTAATGATATCAAAATTGATGAAAATGCGCATTTTTTATTAATCAGTGGTCCGAATATGGGTGGTAAATCTACATATATGCGTCAATTTGCGATTGCAATTATTATGGCTCAAATTGGCTGTTTTGTTGCGGCTGATAAGGCAAATTTACCTGTCTTTGATGGTATTTATACGCGAATTGGTGCAAGTGATGATATGATTTCTGGTCAATCTACATTTATGATTGAAATGAATGAAGTTAATTATGCTTTACAACATGCTACAGAAAAATCATTGATTATTTTTGATGAAGTAGGACGTGGCACAGCTACTTTTGATGGAATGGCATTAGCCCAAGCAATCATTGAACATATTTGCACACAAATTAAAGCAATTACTTTATTTTCAACTCATTATCATGAGTTAACGATTTTATCACAAAACTTAAAAGGATTAATTAATTTGCATGCAGCAGTAGTTGAAGAAGATGATAAAGTAACTTTTCTATACAAAATGGTTGAAGGAGCAACCAATAAATCTTATGGTGTAAATGTAGCAAAATTGGCTCATTTACCTGAAACATTATTGGATAGAGCAAAAGTAATTTTAATGGAAAAAGAACAAAAAGTACCAGTCACAGTTGCTGCATCCAATACTGTTTATAAAAAAGAAGTAAAAGAAGAAAAAGAACCTCAATGGTTACAAAAGTTAAAAGAAATTGATCCATTAGAAACAACACCCTTAGAAGCTTTAAATATTTTATTTGAACTAAAGAAAAAGATGAAAGAAGGCAAATAGTATGAATCGTATTAATATTTTAGATGCATCTTTAGCCGATAAAATAGCTGCTGGAGAAGTCGTAGAACGTCCTGCAAGTGTTGTAAAAGAATTAGTAGAAAATAGTATTGATGCGCATGCTACAAAAATTGAGATCTTTATTGAAGAGGGTGGAAGAACGCTCATTGAAATTCGGGATAATGGATGTGGAATGTCTAGAGAAGATGCCATTTTATCGATAAAAAGGCATGCAACTAGCAAAATTAAAACAGATTATGATTTGTTTTCAATTCATACCATGGGCTTTAGAGGTGAAGCATTAAGTGCAATCAGTTCAGTTTCTAAATTTACTTTAATGACTTGTGAAAAAGAAAGTAATTCAATTGGTACAAAATTAGTTTGTATCAATAGTGAAGTTGTTCAAATTGAACCTTGTGCACTTGTTGCAGGAACAATTATTAAAGTGGAAGAGTTATTTTATAACACCCCAGCTCGGTTAAAATACTTAAAATCCGATTCAACTGAATTTGCGATTATTACAGACATTGTAAACAAATTAGCGTTGGCTAACCCAAATGTTCGTTTTAGTTTGTCTCATAATAAAAAAGTAATTTTTCAAACGCCAGGTAATGGGAATATGGTAGAAATTATTTCTGCAATTTATGGCTTAAATGTCGCTAAAAACATGATTTATTTTGAAAATAAGACAAATGATTTTATGATTAAAGGGTATACAAGTAATATTTCAATTAGCAAATCGAATCGTTATAGTATATTTAGTTATGTAAATCAACGTTTTATCAAAAATAAAACGATTTCTGATAGTGTAATTGCGGGATATCATGAATTATTATTTGAAAATCGTTATCCGATTACAATTCTTTATATTGAAGCAGATCCAACGATTTTAGATGTCAATATTCATCCAACAAAACAAGATATTCGAATTTCGAAAGAAATGGATTTAAAACGATTAATTCAAGAGTCTATTCATCAAGCAATAACAAAAAATAATCAAATCAGTGAAATGAAAATAAAAGAAAGCCATCCTCAAACTTATGTTGAAAAACCAACGCAAACTTTTCTTGATTTTTCTGCACCAGAATCGCAAGAAACAACTGAAACAAACACGTTTATAGAAGAATTTTCAAATGATTCTATAAGTATAAATGAAAATATAATTTCACAAAAAGTTTCAAAAGACTATCAGCCAATTGGCCAAATTCATGGAACTTATATTATTGCTCAAAGTCAAGAAGGATTTATTGTAATTGATCAGCATGCAGCAGCGGAACGCATACGTTATGAACGATATCAAAAATTATTTTTAGAAAATCACCATTCAATCGATTTATTAATTCCTCTTGTAATTGAGTTATCTAATAAAGAATATCAAGATTTATTACCTCATCTTGAAATGTTAAAAGAAGTTAAAATTGAAGCAGAACCATTTGGAAATAATGCGATTAAAATAACCCATATCCCTTATTATTTAGATAAAATTGACTTAAAATTATATGTTGAAACGCTTATCCAACAAATTATTCAAAATAAAAAAATAGATTTACATGCATTAAAAGATTATGCAATTGCAACGCTAGCATGTAAAGCGTCCTTAAAAGCGAATTCACATTTATCAATGATGGATATGGAAAAAATTATAGAAGATTTATTTTTATGTGATAATCCTTATACTTGTCCACATGGTCGACCAACGATTTTAAAATATAGTTTAGCAGAACTGAAAAAAGCATTTAAAAGGACATAATATGGAAAAGATAATTGTTATTGTAGGACCAACAGCGGTTGGCAAAACAAAAATATCAATTGAATTGGCAAAAAAAATAAATGGTGAGATTATCAATGGAGATGCCATGCAAGTATATCAAGGTTTAGATGTCATTACTGCTAAAATCAAACCTTTTGAAATGGAAGGAATCCCTCATCATTTATTTAGTTTTTTACCAATTAAGGAAAATTATAGTGTAGCGGATTATCAAAAAAATTTAAGAAATAAAATTAAAGAAGTTCAAAATAGAAAAAAAGTTCCCATTATTGTCGGTGGAACGGGACTTTATATTAAAGCAGCTTTATATGATTATCAGTTTAATGAACAAGAAGATACGCATCAAGAAATACAAGAAAAATATAAAAATTATACAAACCAAGAATTATATGATTATTTAAAAAATATTGATGTTGAAAGTGCATTGATTTTACATCCAAACAATCGTAGAAGAGTCTTACGTGCGATTGAAATTTATGAGCAGAATGGCCAAACAAAATCTGAGATGTTAAAACAGCAAGAACATAAATTATTATATCCTTGTTGCTTTATTGGTTTAACAATGGATACAGAATTATTAAATCAAAGAATTAATCAACGAGTGGAAGAAATGTTTTTAGACAATGTTGTAGAAGAAATTCAAAACAATCCTACAACATCTACTGCTTCAAAAGCGATAGGTTATCAACAAATAAAAGATTATATTCAACATAAAATTTCACTAGATGAATGCAAAGAACAAATAAAATTAAGAACAAGACAATACAGAAAACGACAAATGACATGGTTAAAACATCAATTTAATGTAACTTGGTTTGATGTTAATCATAATTCGCTTGAAGATATTTATAATTATTATATAGGTGATTAAACCATGGATAAAGTTATAGAGATATTAAAATATTTATTTTTAGGTTTTTTACAAGGAGTTTGTGAAATTTTACCAATCTCAAGTAGTGGCCATTTAATGGTGGCTCAAAAAATGTTAAATATCAATGAGAATGCGACAGCAACTTTTACAATCTTGCTTCATTTTGCTTCTTTATTAGCTCTGCTTATTTATTTTCGAAAAGTGATTGGTCAAATTTTAAAAGGAATTTGGTATTATCTATTTAAAAGAAATAAAGAATATAAAGAAGATTTTATGCTCGCTGTTTATGTTATTATAGCAAGCATACCTGTAGGAATAGTGGGAGTTTTATTTGAAGATAAAGTAGAATCAATTTTTTCTAATTTATTATTTGTAGGTATTAGTTTTATTTTTACCGCATTTGTTTTACTTTTAGTTAGTAATTTAAAAAACAAAGGAGAAGAAAAAGTTTCTTTAAAATCAGCTCTTATTACTGGATTTGCTCAATTAATTGGTATTTTTCCAGGTGTTTCACGAAGTGGTATGACGATGAGCGGAGCAAGAGTATCTGGTCTTGAAGAAAAAAAAGCAAAAGAATTTGCTTTCTTATTATTTATCCCAGTTGCTTTTGGTAGTTTTATATTTTCCTTAGATGATGCAAAAGTGTTATTTAGTAGCGGCTCAGATATATTGATTTTATCGATAATTTCAATGATTTCAACTTTTATCTTTACTTATTTAGCGCTCTTATTTATTTTTAAAAAGTTTGAAAATAAACATTATAAGTATTTTTCCATATATCTAGTATGTATTGGAATTTTTACAATTTTATTTTCTTTTAAATAAAAAGTGGATTAAATCCACTTTTTTAAATCATTCGAGAATAAACTTGTTTGGTACTTTCAATCTCTTTTGCTCCACAAATTTTATTGTAGAATCCATAAAGTTTTTCTGAAACACCGCCAATAATTCCATATGCATAACCATCTTCTTTCATTGCATACAAAGTTTTCAATACTAAGGCTTTCGCTACTCCATTTTTACGATATTGTGAAGCAACTCCTAAAGGTCCAAAAAATCCTTTTGTTGTAGCATCAAAACAAGCAAAACCAATTATTTTTTGTTCCTGTACAGCTATAAAACAAGTAGGATTTGATTTATAACACGCTGCTGATGCTTCACTTGCCCAACCTTCATCAAAATTTTCAACAATAAATTTTTGTAATAAATGAATGTTGGGTGAAAGAATGCGTCTAACTTCAAAACCATTTTCTTCTATTTGTTTGTCTAATTCGTATAAATTTACGATCATATCCATAATTTTCACGCTCCAATGTTTTTATTATACTAAAAAGATATTTTTTTTAATATCTTTTTTTAAAAATATGATATACAATAATTGTGGTGATAAATATGAAAACAATTCAATATAATCAAAAAGAAATTAAATTATATGATACCTGTAATGTATTAGTTGTCGGTGGTGGAACGAGTGGGATTGTTGTAGCTTTATCTGCTTTAGAAAACAACAAATCAGTAATTGTACTCGAAAAAGGGATTAGTCTTGGGGGAACTTCGACTCGTGCATTGGTTCATCCTTTTATGCGTACACATGTGGGAAGTGGAATCTTAACTAAAAAATTAAATGAAGAATTTGTTGAAAAGTTTAGCCCTTGTTCACGATACAATGGTGATTCATATGCTTTAAGTTTTAATTGTGAAGATTACATGGCTTTTTATGATTTAAAAATCCGTGAAGCGGGTGGAAAAATATATTATGATGCAACTTTCTTAGATGTTATAAAAGAAAATAATAAAATAAAATATGCAATTGTATACATGTGTAATGATTTTTATGCGATTGAAGCAAAAACATATGTGGATGTAACGGCAGAAGCGTGTGTAAGTAAAAGAGCAGGTATTCCACTCGATATGGATGGTGAAAATCATAAACATCAATCGGTTTCATTACGATTTGAAATGGCCAATTTAGATTATTATAAGTTATGTGATTTTTTACGCTCTATCAATTATCAAGGATTTGGTATTCCTCAAGATGCTACACGATTAGAATTTATTCGCGATAAAGCTTTATTCCCTTATTTTGAAAAAGCGATAAAAGATAAAGTAATTGAAGAAGGTGATGTTCGTTATATTCAAGGATTTTGTGTTCCTGGGAAAAAAGCGGCTATGTCCTTTAATTGTCCACAACTTCCAAATATAAAAGACATTAATACACCAGAAGGATTAAGCTTTTATGCGAGTGAAGGACGTTTTATGATTCGTCGTTTTAGTCAATTTTTAATTCGTTATATTCCTGGATTTGAAAATGCATATGTTTCTAAAATTGCCGATATGTTGGGCGTTCGAGAATCAGTAAGAATTATTGGAGATTATGTAATTACCGAACAAGATTATTTAAATAGAGCGCGATTTGAAGATGGTATTGCCAAAGCAGATTGGTATGTAGATGTTCATCATGATACAGAACAACCAGAAGAAGATACACAACGTTATACACCAGGCGAATATTATGAAGTACCATATCGTAGTTTGATTTCTTCTCATTGTGATAACTTAATTGTTGGAGGACGTCATTTATCTTGTAGTTTTAGAGTACAAGCTTCTGTTCGAATTCAAGCAACTTTAAGAGATATTGCTGAAGTTATTGGAAAAGCGTGTGCTTATTCTATTGACCATCAAATAGATTTAAATAAAATTGATGGTAAAATTTTTAAATGTAAATAAAGTAAAATCTGAGCAACTTATTTAATTAATATATAAAGTAGTTTTCTAATCATTTTAGAAAACTACTTTTTTCTTTAAAAATATGATGTTTTGTTAGTTGTTCTGTTAACACAAAATCATTTATATAAAATAAATGTTAATATATTTTTAACAAAATCCTTGACTTGTTAAT